>NZ_RZTC01000194.1:0-6149 GCF_004023165.1 Mesorhizobium sp. M7A.F.Ca.MR.176.00.0.0
GGGCCTGGGTCTATCTGGTGGGGATGGTGGGGCTCAGTCTCACCTTGGGCGTGGCGCTGGCAAGGCGCGATCCCGGCCTGATGAATGAGCGGCTGAGTTCTCCCATCCAGAAGAATCAGGACACGGCCGACAAGGTCCTGCTGTCCATACTACTGTTCGCCATCTTTGGTTCGCAGATATTCATGGGGTTCGACGTCCGTTTCGGCTGGTCCGTGGTTCCCGTCTGGGTGCAGGTGGTCGGCGCGCTCGTCCTGCTGCTCGGAATCTGGATCTGCTATCTGACGATGCTGGAGAACAGTTTCGCGGCGCCCGTGGTGAAGATCCAGGATGAACGCGGACAACGTGTGATCTCCACGGGGCCTTACAGCTACGTCCGCCATCCGATGTACGCTGGCGCCATCCTTTTCTTCGCCGGCACTGCACTTCTGCTTGGTTCCTGGTGGGGGCTGGCGTCGGTACTCGTGATCGTCGTTCTCCTGGCCATCCGCACCTTCATTGAAGAGAAGACGCTTCGCACCGGCCTGCGCGGCTATGACGACTATGTGGCCCGGGTCCGTTACCGCCTGATCCCATTGGTTTGGTAGCAGGCGCTCAGGCGGAAACACCTGCCGCCTTTGCCCGCGCCAGAAGCCGCTCGGCTAGCCGCAGATGCGGTCGATCGAACATCTTGCCGTCAATGCCGACAACGCCGGGACTTCCCGCTGCCGCGAACGCGGCGACGATTGCTGCCGATTGTCTCACGGCCTCGGCCGACGGCGTGAAGGCGGCGTTGATGACCGGCACCTGATCGGGGTGGATCGCCATCTTGCCGGTAAAGCCATCGCGCTCGGCCTCGGTGCATTCCGCTTCGAAGGCCGCCATGTCGCGAAAATTCGGGAAGACGGTGTCGATCGCCTCGACCTCCGCCGCACCGGCGGCAAGTATGGTCATGGTGCGAGCGTGTCGGAACACGTCCGTGTAGCGGCCATGCTCGTCGCGGGCGCTGCGCGCGCCGATCGCCGCCGACAGGTCTTCAGCGCCCCAGGTGAGGCCGGCAAGCCGCGCACTTGTCCCGGTATAGGTCGCCGCCGCCAGCACGCCTGCCGGCGTTTCGGTGATGATCGGCAGGATCTTGATTGCGCCGTCGGCCAGATCATTTTCGGCCTCGCGCACCCTGAGCTTTGCCGACATATGCTGTACATCCTGGCCGCTGTTCGACTTGGGCAGCATGATGCCGTCGGGTCGTGCCGGCACCAACGCCACCAGATCGTCATCCGTCAGGCCGGTCGTGAGGTCGTTGACCCTGACATAGATGGCTGAACTGGTTTGCGCCCTGCGTTCCAGGATGAAGCGCGCCGCCACCTCGCGCGCCAGCGCCTTGTTGTGCGGCGCCACGGAATCTTCGAGGTCGACGATGATCACGTCGGCGCCGGCACCAAAACTTTTTTCCAGTTTCCTCTGGGAATCGCCAGGGACGAACAGCAGCGAACGCATGCGTCAGATCGCCTTCTTCAGCATCATCGCTTGCCTGGTGCATTTGGCGACGAGATCGCCATGCTGGTTGTAGGCGCGATGCTCGAATTCGACGATGCCGCGATCGGGTTTCGACCTGGATTCGCGCACCGAGATGACTGTCGTCTCGACCCGGATGGTGTCGCCATGGAAGACCGGATGCGGAAACACGGTCTCCTTCATGCCGAGATTGGCGACCGTAGTGCCGACTGTGATGTCATTGACCGAAATGCCGATCATCAAGCCGAGCGTGAACAGCGAGTTGACCAGCGGCTTGCCCCATTCGCTCTTGGCGGCGAAATCGAAGTCGATATGCAGCGGCTGCGGGTTCAGCGTCATTACCGAAAACAGCATGTTGTCGCTTTCGGTAACGGTCTTGCGCAGCGTGTGCTGGAAGACATGGCCGACAACGAACTCTTCGAGATAAAGCCCGGCCATTTCTTTCTCCTCAGGTGCTTGACGGTGATAGGCGCTGCAAATCAGCCTCGCAAGCCAGTTAATGAACATGGTGAACGGTTCGTAAACCAATTCTGCCTACGGTCGTCAGTGGGGTCAGAAGCTTCTGACAAGGGACGTAAGCAGGCGGGCATGGTTGTTGTTTCGCATTTCCTGAAATGGATCTACACCGCCAGGGTGTCGGAGCGTGCAGCGGCGGCGAGCGCTCTGGCCCGGGCCTATATCAATTCCGAATTGCCTTTCGAGGACCGTTGCGCCGCCGAGGCGGCGCTGACGCTATTGCTCGACGATGCCTCGTCGAAGGTGCGGCTGGCGATGGCCGAGGCGCTGTCGATGAGCCACCAAGCGCCAATGCAGATCATCAGCGTGCTGGCCTCCGACCAGCCGGAAGTCGCCGGCGTGGTGCTGGCGCGCTCGCCGCTGCTCACCGACGCCGACCTGATCAACCGCGTGGCCTCAAGTCCGAAGGCGACACAGAAATTGATCGCCGACCGGCCACTCGTCTCGATGGCGCTGTCGGCGGCCATCGCCGAGATCGGCGAGGCGGACGCCTGCGCGGTGCTGCTCGCCAACAGCGGCGCCGACATCGCCTCGCTCAGCTTCCGCCGCATGGCCGAACGGCATGGGCACCTGCCGCTGGTGCGCGAGGCGCTGATATCGGATATCAGGCTGCCGGCCGACTGTCGGCATATGCTGCTCGTCAAGCTCGGCGAAATGTTGAAAACGTCGCCACTGGTGATGGCGATGATGGGCGCGGCGCGAGCCGACCGCGTCATGCGCGACGCCTGCGTCAAGGCTTCGGTGACGCTGATAGAAGGCACGCGCCAGGAAGAACATGCGGCCCTGATCGAGCATCTCAGGCTGCGCGGCGACCTTACCGCGAGCTTTCTGATCCGCACCATCGCGCATGGCAAGGTCGATTTCTTCGGCTCGGCGCTGGTCGCGCTCAGCCAGCAGTCCGAACAAAGGGTAAGGGCGCTGCTTGCCGGCGGGCATGATGTCGCCTTGCAGGCGCTGTTCCGCAGCGCAGGACTTGCCGCAGTCACCCATGCCATCATCCTGCGTGCGCTGAAGATCTGGCGCGAGGTTGCCAACGGCAAGCGCGTCGCCGGTGTGCAAGAGGTCAGCTGGCTGATGCTCAAGGAGGAGGGCGGGCAGTCCGCGGAAGGCGATCTTGCCACGCTGGTCAAGTCGATCCATCTCGACGCGCTGCGCGAGAACGCACGCGGCCACGCACTGGCGATAGCGGCGGCTTAGCCTTTATCCCTCGCGAAAAAGTCCGGGAAATCCTCCATCGCCGCGGCAATGATGCGCAGCGATGCTGCGATTTGTAGCAATTCGCCGGTGCCGTTTCGCTCGGCGATGTTCGCTGCGTACTGCCGGGCGACGGCGACGGTCGAGGTCTGTGGATCGCCGGGCGCGCGGAAAAGCAGTTCGCGCGCCAGTCCCCTCAGGAAGTTGGCGATCGAAAGCGCGGTCTCGGATGGAATGGCATGGCTTTGGCTTGCATCGCGCAGCCGAAGGACCTCCAGGCCGACGGTGACGGCGGCGACTCCGCCGCCCAGAACCGCATCGCCCTTCTGACCGGCATTCTGCACCAGCGGCATCAGCTGGTTGATGCGGTCGTAGGCGAGGCTCTCGAAGGCCGACCGCCTCGGCACCCGCTCATGCAGGCAAAGCCGCGCCAGATCCTCGCGCATGGCGCGCACGATGCGGTTGGCCGCGAGCCACGGATCGGCTGGCAGCACGACGATGAAGACACCGATCGCCAGCAGGATGCCGACCAGGATCGACGCCGACCCGGCGAAGAAGGGTACGGGATCGTAGGTCATCGCCTGGTGCGGGCTCAGGAAGGCGAGGAAGTTGATGGCGAAGGCCGTCGCCACGCCGACATAGCGTGGATTGGCCATGGCCAGCGCCGTCGGTACAAGGATGGGCACGACAAACAGCATGAACCAGCCGAAGCCCGGCAAAGCGGGCAGCGCGATCTGGCCGACGAGAAAGGCAAAGGGCAAAGCGAGCACCGTTCCCTTGAAGAAACCCCAGGCGACCTGCACAGGGTCGGGGCGAGCAGCAAACAGGCTCGATACGACAGCAACGAGGATGACCGTGCCGGCCGCTTCCGACCATTTCGTCGTCAACCAGAAGGCCGCGACCAGCAGCGTGGCAAGGGCAGCACGCAAGGCGTTACGCGATGCGCCGGCGTAATCGCGATGCACCACCAGCGCAGGCTGCCTGCTGCCCCTGGCCAGGCGCGTGGCAGGCGCGCGCAGGGCGTCGAGGCCGCGCAGCACCTGCTTGAGCGCATCGGCGAAATCGGCGGCGATGGTCAGGCGGGTGATAGTGCCGACCCTGTCGTCGCCCTGTTCGGTCGAGGCATCGGGCATTTGCCGGGCGTTTCCGGCAATCGCATCGAGCCGAGCCATCCACAGCGCCGTATCGTTCAGCGCGCCGGGCTTGGTCGCCAGCTCGCTGACCAGCGACTGCAGTTCCGAGCGTACCGGAATGAGCGCCGCATTCTTCGGAGCGGCGTGCGAATGCAGCGCGCGTGCCGCCGACAGGGCCGAGAGCAGCTGTCCGATGGTGCGCCGGACCGGATGGGCGCGCGGCGCGAAGCTTGGCGCCTCGAGCCTGGCATAGGCGCGCATCTCGCCGAGCGTCTGGGCATCAGTGATCAGCTTCCGGTGCAGCGCGGACAGCGTTGCCGGGTCGCCGCCGGAGAACGCACCGTCGGCATAGGTGGCAAGATCGAGGATGCAGCGTTTCAGGCGCGAGACGATGGCGTCGCTGGCCAGTTTTGGCAGGATCAGGCGGCTGGTCAGGCCGGCGCAGACAATGCCAAGCACGATCTCGGCACATCGCGCGATCGCGAGGTCGACGACGAGATGCGGCTGTCCGAAGGCGGGCAGGCCGATGATCATTGCGGTGTAGCCGGCGAGCGCGGCGCCATAGGCTTCCGGATTGCGCAGCAGCGACGAGACGAAGGTGCAGATGCCGATCCAGACGGCAAGCACCGTCACCAGCACCCAGGGGTTGGTGCCGAATACGGTGGTGATACCGATCGCCGCGACGCCGCCGACCAGCGTGCCGAGCAGCCGGTAGAAGCCCTTCGCCAGCACCATGCCGGCAACCGGCTGGGCGACGATGAACACCGTCATCATGGCCCATTGCGGGTGGTCGAGTTTTAGGGCGTAGGCGGCCAGCAGTGCGATCAGGCCGGCTGAAACGGTGCGAAGAGCGAAAATCCAGTCCGAGCGCGTCGGTTGCGTCAGGTCGGTCAAACTGGTTTCGAAATAGCCTTTCAGCCGTGCCGCAATCACACGCTGGTCTCCATATCAGAAGCGCAAGCTAAACCGGCTGATGGCTAGATATCCAGCACTTCCGTCTCGGCGAATTCGGCGCGTTCCTGGATGAAGCGGAAGCGGGCTTCCGGCTTGGTGCCCATCAACGCATCGACGGCGTCCTTGGTCGCCGCCTCGGCGTCGATCACGTCGATCCTGAGCAGCGTGCGCTTCCTCGGATCCATGGTGGTTTCCTTGAGCTGGGCCGCCATCATCTCGCCCAGGCCCTTGAAGCGGCCGAGTTCGACCTTGCCGCGCCCGGTGAATTCGGTGCGCAGGAGCTCGTCCTTGTGCGCGTCATCCCGGGCATAGGCGACCTTGCCGCCTTGCCTGATCGAGTAAAGCGGCGGCACCGCCAGATAGAGGTGGCCACCACGCACCAGTGCCGGCATCTCCTGGTAGAAGAAGGTGATCAGCAGCGAGGCGATATGGGCGCCGTCGACATCAGCGTCGGTCATGATGATCACGCGGTCGTAGCGCAAATCCTCGTCGCGGTATTTCGACCGCGTGCCGCAGCCGAGCGCCTGGATCAGGTCCGAGATCTGCTGGTTGCCGGCGAGCTTGTCGTTGCCGGCGCTGGCGACGTTGAGGATCTTGCCGCGCAATGGCAGCACCGCCTGGCTGGCGCGGTCCCGCGCCTGCTTGGCTGAGCCGCCGGCCGAGTCACCTTCAACGATGAACAGTTCAGCGCCGGCCGCGGCATTCTGCGTGCAATCGGCGAGCTTGCCCGGCAGCCGCAGTTTGCGCACCGCGCTCTTGCGCGACACCTCTTTTTCCTGCCGTCGGCGCACCCTCTCGTCGGCGCGCGCGATCCGTTCGACCATTGGCTGGCCGACAATCCGCAGGAAGCCTCGAAGCTGC
>NZ_RZTC01000195.1:0-5959 GCF_004023165.1 Mesorhizobium sp. M7A.F.Ca.MR.176.00.0.0
CATATATGCTCGACGAGAGCTGGATGGTGCGCGGCGAAGCGGGGGCCGGTGTTCTCTTGGGTGACGCTGCCGACAGCCCTGTTGTCGTCGAAAAGATCCAGCCTTCAGGGATGCTTCTCGTCGGATATCGGTTCTGACGCCTACCCAGGCACCAAATGCAGGCTAGACAAACTCCGGAATGGCACAGCAACGGCACCAAAGCGATTTGAGCGCCGAATCCAGGTCGGCAAGGCAAGGTTCGCGCATCCTCATTGTCGAAGACGATCTTGAGATCGCGCGCATGCTGGGCGAGACGCTCACCGACAACGGCATGATCGTGGAAATTGCCGAGAGCGGCGTCCAGATGAACGCCGCGCTTCGCAACCAGAAATTCGATCTCATCGTGCTCGATGTCATGCTGCCGGGCGAAAACGGTCTCAACATCTGCCGCCGTCTTCGGGCCGGAACCAACATTCCGATCCTGATGCTGACCGCGCTCGGTGAGGAAATCGACCGCATCTTCGGGCTGGAAATCGGCGCCGACGACTATGTGACGAAACCGTTCAGCGCGCGCGAATTGACGGCCAGGATACGGGCGCTGCTGCGCCGCACAGCCTATGCTCCAGACGAGCGGGACTGGTCGAAGGTGCTTCGTTTCAACGGCTGGCGCCTCGATCCAATACGCCGGCAATTGCATGACCCCAACAATGCGCGGGTTACGACCACGACGCATGAATTCGACCTGTTGCTTGCCTTTTGTCGCAATGCGGGCCGGGTTCTCTCTCGCGAGGAACTTCTGGGCGTAACCCATGCCGGGCTCGCGGGGCCGATCGAGCGTAGCGTCGATGTCCATATCAGTCGAATCCGCAGGAAGATCGAAAAGGATGCGCGCGATCCGGTGCTTTTGAGGACCGTTCGGTTGGGTGGCTATATCTTCACCGCGACGGTGGAGGAAGCATGAGTGATATCCTCCGCCGTTTCCTGCCGCAGTCCGTGCGTGGGCAGTTTGTGGCGATCATTTTCATCGCGGTGATCGTGATCATGTTCGTCGGTTCGGTCGTTGAGAGTTTCATAGAGAACGTCGACCTTCCCGCCGCGGAAGATAACGCAAGGCGTGCAGGCGTTGTTGCTGCCTTGTTGCAAGAAACGCCGGCGGAGGCGCGTGGCGCAATTCTGGCGACAGCAAAGCGGGCCGGCTTTGATTTCGAGATATTGCCCAAGGACCAGATAGCCGGCATTCCCCAGTCCTATCTGCAATGGCGAAGTGTCGAATGGCTTTTGCGTATCGACAGGGGGACGGTTGATGGACGCTGGCTAAGGATCGGCGGCCGATACGCGTTTGTCATCGACTTGGACCAGCAGGACGTCCTGGCCCATTTTGGCATGCCCGATTCCTGGCTGACATCGGGGCTCGTCCGTGCCTCGTTCTACAGGTTCATGGCTTTCGTCGCCTTGCCCGTGCTGATCTGGCTGTTTGCGGTTTGGGCCGTGACGGATCCATTGAAGCGCATCTCGGCAGCAGTCGGTTCGGCCGAGATTGAGAATGGCGACCAGCTCTTCGTCGAACACGGCTCCATTGAAATGGTGGGATTGGCGCGCGCCCTGAACAGGATGAGGACGCGCATCCGCACGATGATCGAAAACCGCACGCGCATGTTGCGCAGTGTCAGTCATGATCTGCGCACGCCGTTGACGCGGCTGCGGCTTCGCGCCGAGCGTATGGATGATGGCCCCATCCGAACCGCAATCCTGTCCGATGTCCAGCACATCGAAATCTTGATCGACGAGACCCTGACCTATCTGCGCAACGATGTTTCGACGGAGAAGCTGCAGCTCGCCGACATTGCCAGCGTTCTGCAAACCGTCTGCGCCGAGTTCTCCGATGTCGGATTTCCTGTCTCATATTCCGGGCCGGACCGGCTCCTGGGCTGGTGCAAGCCCAATGCATTGGCGCGTGCGATCGCCAATCTTTGCGACAACGGGGTCAAATTCGCTGGCAATGTCACGGTCGCCTTGACAGCGACCGGCACGGCGGCGCGCATCACGGTAAAGGACGACGGGCCGGGCATTCCGATGACGGCACGCGCCCGTGTTTTCGAACCATTCTTCAAGGAAGATGCATCGCGCGGCATTGCATCGAAGCATGGCTTCGGTCTGGGCCTGTCGATCGTTGCCGACATCGTCCAGGGCCACGGCGGCACGATCGAATTGGAGGACAACCAGCCCAGCGGACTGGTCGTCACCATCGATCTGCCGAATGCCGCTGGCGTGCAGTCGGCATAGACGGCCTCCTGCCGGGCAGACGCGCTCTAAGCCGGCAGGCCGGGGCGATCGAGCTTTTTGGGCGACAGCGTGAAAATCTCGCACCCTGTGTCGGTCACGCCGATCGTGTGCTCGTACTGCGCCGACAGCGAGCGGTCGCGCGTCACCGCAGTCCAGCCGTCCGACAGAACCTTCACATGCGGCCTGCCCAGATTGATCATCGGCTCGATGGTGAAGATCATGCCTGGCCGCATCTCGACGCCTTCATTGGCGCTGCCGTAATGCAGGATGTTCGGCGCGTCATGGAACAACTGGCCGACGCCGTGGCCGCAGAAGTCGCGCACCACCGAACAGCGCTCGCCTTCGGCAAAGGTCTGGATGGCGGCGCCGATGGCACCGGTGCGGGCGCCCGGCCTGACCGCTGCAATGCCGCGCATCAGGCATTCATGCGTGACTTCGAGCAGCCGCTCGGCGGCGCGCTTGATCGTGCCGACCGGATACATGCGCGAAGAATCGCCGTGCCAGCCGTCGAGGATGTAGGTGACGTCGATGTTGACGATGTCGCCATCCTTGAGCGGCTTGTTGTCGGGAATGCCATGGCAGACGACATGGTTGATCGAGGTGCAGGACGATTTTGTGTAGCCGCGATAGTTGAGCGTCGCCGGCAGCGCGCCGTGGTCCATGCCGAATTCGAAGACGAAGCGGTCTATTGCTTCGGTGGTGACGCCGGGCTGGACCATCGGCACCAGTTCGTCGAGGCAGCGTGCGGTGAGATCGCATGCCTTGCGCATGCCGGCAAAGCCGTCCTCGCCATAGAGGCGGATCTGGCCGGTATTTCTGAGCGGGGCCGTGGCAGCGTCGAGATAGGTGACCATTTTGTCCGTGTAGCGGGTAGGGCTCTGCAGGAGAGCCAGCGTGAAGATTTCCCCAGATTTGGCACTTGAGGGCAAAAGGTTCAAGGAAGAACTGTCTGATGCGGCCGCGCGCTTCCGGATATTTGCCTCGCATGGGCGATGTCTTGCCGGTTTTTGCCCGGTTTGCTTCCCTTTCTGGCCATGGCGCGTTAGGGCGGGTGATGTTTTCGAGATCGCGTCCCTTCGCGGCGGCCAGGCAAACCGGATGGCCTGAAGCGCCGCTGACGGCAGCGTGCTCATGCCTGATGGGCATGGTGCTGCTGGCGATACTGTGCTTCGGCCTGCCGGTGGCGTCAGGCTTTGCGGGGTCTGCGCCAAGCGGTGTCAGCGTCGATGTCGAGCGGTCGGGCGAAGTGGCGGCGCTGCTGCGTGTCACCGGCAAGGCGCAAGCGCTGGAGGTTCGTGCCGGCCGTCCGGTCCTGGTCAAGTTCGCCGGCGGCCACCCCGCGCTTCCGGTCCCCGACGCTGTTTTTCTTTGGGCCGAACGGCCATCGCAAAGAGCGATGGTTTCGGGATATGGGGCCGCCTCGGTTCCCGGGGCGAGCACCAACCAGCCGCGCGCACCCCCGACCATCACGGCCTGAGCGGCCCAGGGCCGTACCCCCACCTCATCGCTATTCCTGTTCGCGTCGTGATCGTGCGGCGGCTGTCGGCCGCGCAGCGGTCGCGCGGCGCGTCATTTCCGGATTTTTTCAATGCAACAACGCATCAAGACCTTCAAAAGCCTGTCGCGCGCGGCCTCGGCTGCCGCGTTCCTCTGCGTCCAGGCGCTCATCTGCATCGGAACCGTCTATTGGGCGATTGCCGAGACGCTCGGCCTGTCGGCGATGGCGGCCCTTGTTCTCGGCGGCATCTTCGCCGTGCCGACGGTATTTGTACTGATCACCGCCAGTCGCATGGCCTTCGACGCGGAGACGGATCCGGCGAACCAGTGAGCATATGTCACCCAGGACAGATCTCGGGTGCGCGATTTGTTTGGCGCGACGTGGCGGCCCGCGACCCAAGTGACGACACATTTCTGGGCCAGAAGCCGGTCAAAGCAACTTTTGACGACGAACGGCGTTGCCTCGGCGATGCCGTTCGGGAGACAGGAAATGGATAGACTGCAATTCGAGGTGCCTGTGCGCATAGCGCTTGGACCCGGTCTGCCAGTCGAGGAAATCTATGGCGTCGAACAGGCGCTCGATTTTCTCCAGGACTGGCCTGCGCGCCGTCAGGGCCCGATCTATCAGAAAGCGTTCAACGCCTGCTTTGGCGCCACGGTGGACGTGGTCAAGACCGAGGATGCCTGCCGGGCGTTCATGGCGTTTTGCCGCGCCAGTGGACTGATGGCCAGGGACATGATGACGCCGCGCAAGCGCGGCGGTGAGGCGAGGGCGCTCCAGGCCTGAGGGCTGTGCCCTGTTCGTTGCCCGAGCAAAACACCGGCGATCGTGTTTGAACGCACGCGGCAATGTCGTGAGCGCGCCGCTGCGCGCGTTTCGTCCGACGACTGCACCGCACCAAGGCCGGCCCTGTTAAGCTTCCGTTTCCATCTTCCCGGCTACGCCTTTGCTTGTTGGCAATGGTTGATTCGTTGCGTCAGTCTCATGGTTTGGAAGATGTCCCCAGAAAAAGTCAGTGCATTCCCGATCGACCGTCAGGTATTCTTGGTCAGGGAGGTTGCCGCCAAGCTCGGCAATCTGCATGGCGAGACCGCCACCTCGTTCTGGAGAGCCAAGGCGTCGGAGTTGCTCGATCTCGTCGTCGGGTCCGGCAGGGACAGAACGGCAGCCAGCGATGAAGTGCGCAGGTTTTTCCTGGCCGTGCAGCGGGAGATGTTGGCAGACCAGGTCGCAGAGTCGATGCCAATTCTTTCTGCTTGAAGCAAATCCTGAACCTCCATCCTCCATACATGCATCAGTGATTTGTAGATACGTTTACTCCGGTGTGTTTTTCGGAGACCCGGTCGTTGTTCGCGCGGTCTCGGCTGCGAATCCGGCAATTTCCCGCCGGCCTTGAGGGGCGGCGCACTCTGAGACATCGACGCGCTTGCGCGTTCGTCAGCCAGCGAAACACTTCTTTTTTGAAGCCAATCGACCACTGCTCAAAAATGCAACGAACTTTTTAGCCATTCGTTCATTTATGCGTGCTTTCTAATTTAATCCATGGCCTTGAGTAGCTTCACCCGTGTTCGGCTTGTAATGGACGCCCTGCGCCGGAGCACGGGCGCAAATGTCGCCACCATTTTTGCCCTCACCTTGCCGGTCGTTGTCGGCGCTGCGGGCTTCGGCGTCGAGACCTCCTATTGGTACTACAACAGCCTGAGATTGCAGGCGACGGCCGATGCGGCCGCCTATGCCGGAGCGCTCGAACAGATCTGGGGTTCCGACAAGCCGACCATCGTCGCGGCCGCGACCCAGTCCGCGGCGTCGAACGGGCTGGGCTCGGGCACGATCGTCGTCAATACGCCGCCGGCGTCCGGACCGAATACGGCGAAAAAAGCGGTCGAGGTGATCGTCAGCCAGAAGCTCGACCGGATGTTCACCCTGATCTTCACACAGGAAAAGGTTCCCGAACAGGCGAGGGCGGTGGCCGTCATTACCGATGCCTCGAGTGCCTGCATGCTCGCGCTCGATCCGTCCGCGTCGCAGGCGATGCTGTTTTCCGGCAGCACCAGCGTTAAGCTGACCGGCTGCTCGGTCATGTCCAATTCCATTGCTTCCGACGCCGTCAAGCTTCAGGGCTCGGCGGGTCTCCAGGCCAAATGCGTGATCTCGGCGGGCGGCGTCTCTCTCAGCAATCCCGTCACGACTGTCTGCGCG
>NZ_RZTC01000196.1:0-5954 GCF_004023165.1 Mesorhizobium sp. M7A.F.Ca.MR.176.00.0.0
AAGGCGCGGGTGGCGTTGAGGTTCGGCAGTTTGCGCATGAGATCAGCATAACAAAAGCGTTCGCTTGCGGCAAAAAATATCGTTTGAGTGAAAGCTCACTTCGCGGCATCTCCCGGACACCCCATCGCCAGGAGGATGCCATGACCCGACCGCAGAACTCCCAAACCCGGATGATCGTCGCGCTGATCCTCGGCGTGACGATCTACGGCCTCGCGATGGGCACCACCTACCCGCTTCTGGGTCTCTTGCTATCGGATCGCGTGTCAGGCGCGCTCAATGGCCTGAATACGGCAGCGACCGGCCTCGGTCTCATGACCGGCGTGGTGCTGGTGCCCGGCCTCGCCCGCCGGTTAGGCGCGGGTCGAACTGCGCTGGCAGGCGTGGGGCTGCTGGCGGCGGCGCTCGTGGCGCTGGCCTTCCTGCGGGACTTCTGGCCGGTCTTCGCGGCCCGCGTGATTCTGGGCTGCGGTGCAGGCCTCATGTTCATCGTCGCCGAAACGGCGCTGAACGCGGCCGCGGCGCCAGAGCGGCGCGGGCGGATCATGGGCGTCTATACCGCTGCCAATGCCCTCGGTTTCGTACTCGGTCCCGCGATGATTGCGCTGATGCCCGACCGCCCGGCCGCGCTTCTCCTCGGTTGCGCCGCGATAGCGCTGATGGCGCTGATCCCGTTCGCCGCGGTGGAACGGCCCGTGAGCCGCTTGGTCGTGCCGGGATCGGGGCGCCACATTGTGTCGGCGATCGCAGCCTTTCCCTTAGCCTTCGGCTTTCTCTTTATCGCCTCGATGATTGATGCCGTCGCCATCAGCCTCATGCCGGTCATCATGCTCGATCGCGATTTCGACGTCTCGCAGGCGGTGCTGCTCGCCACGGTGTTCCATGTCGGCCTGGTGATCGGCCAGCCGCTGATCGGGCTGGCGCTGGACAGAGCTGGCCGCCGCCGCACGGTGCTTGGTTGCTGCGGCCTATCGCTCGCCTGCACCCTGCCGCTGGTCTCCGGGTCAGGTCTGGGGTTCTGGCCCGTAGCCGGGCTGATGCTGGTCTGGGGCGGCGCGAATTACGGGCTCTACACCGCTGGGCTCGCACTGATCGGCGACCGTTTCCAGGCTGAAAAGCTGACGGCGGCGATAGCCGCCCTTGCCTCCGTCTATGCTCTGGCCGCCGTTATCGGCCCCGTCGTCGCCGGCGGCATGATGAATGCGCTCGGCGCGCAGGGTCTATTCGGGGCAGCAGCGGTTGTCTATCTGAGGGCGCTCTGCGGTGGCCTCTGGCTGTTTCGGCCTGTCGAGCCGGAATGGCAGAAGCATCAAATCCGCTGATGTCCGCAATAGGCTCGATCGTGCCATTCGCAATGCATGTCGAAGACAACTACAACCTTTCAGCTTCGACTGCAGGCGACTGCTGCGCGTAGCCCGCCTCGGACCAGGGCTGAAACGGGCAAGGGCAGAAGGAAAAGCCCTTGGCCGTCCACCGCGCCTCGATGAACACGCAGGCAGCAGGTACTCGAAGAATTGAAGAAGGGAGCTAGCATTTCTGTTTTGGCCCGAAAATTTGCCACGACCCGGCAGACGATCATGAGAGGACGAAGTTTGCTGAGCGCGTCTGATCGCGGAGGCCGGCTGGGAAGGTCGCGGAAGGGCGGACTGTCGCCCTTCTTGTCGCCCGCCGAACGAGCAGGGAGCGCCAATTCCAGTCAATCGTAGCCCTCCTCCAAACCTGACGTTCGCGCTAAGGCTGCCGGCGATCCTGAGCCGACTGTCGGACGGTATGGCCGCCCGGATCCGCCTGGTCAGAGCATATGCACGAGGTAGGTTTTGCCATCTCTTCCTGCACATAGGTTATCCCTGTTCGGCCAGCGCCGCGTGCAACGTTTGCGCCGTGGTTTTGAAGATGAGTTGGCCTTCGACGCAAACCTTGTGTTCGCGCGCCCTTCTCCGGAACCACAGTGCCTGCATATATGGCACGCTGCGCCTTAGGCCGACTTGCCGAGAGCTTTCAGGATAAACCGAATCTGCTCACGCAGGGCCGCTTCGGTGTCTTCGCCGTGTTGAACGCAGTGCTCGATCAGAATCGGGTGGAAGAACGGCGTGAACGCGGTGTTGACCGCACGGGCCGCTTCTGCCGGTGCTCGACCTTGAGTTCGCCCGCCTCGGTCCCTCGCGAATGATCGCCTCAAAGATCGTCACCATTCGCTCACCGGTTCTCCTGCATGGCGGCGACGATCATGTCGTGCGTGCGCCTTTCCGGGAGTTGACACTCTCGACACTGCGCGAGATAGGGGCGCATCTTCGAGGCGCCCGCGTCCGCGACTGAGGCGGGCGCTCTTCCATATTTACGAAAGGAACACCCCTATGAGGATCGGAATCATCGGCGCCGGAAACGTCGGCGCCATATTGGTGCGAATGCTTCGGCGCGTCCTCTCCTTAAAGCCGTCACCGGGCTTGCAATGCGGTGGCGCACTATGACATTGGCTGCATGAGCACGTCCGCACAACCAGTGCGTCTGGTCCGCCCCGAAAAGAAGCGGCGTCGCATCCCCATTGCAGTCATCATGGCGATGAGTTTCGGCAGCCTCGTGTTCCTGTCGGTCGGCGGCGTGCTCGCATTGTCGGTCGGCGCCAACCTTCGCAACACTTTCGACCTGCTCGGCGCCCAGTCGACGCTCCTGATCGATGCGATGGAGGATTTGCTGCGCGCCGAGATGGGGCGCGCCGAGAGCGCCGTGGACGGCGTCGCGCAGCTCTACAAGCAGGGCGAGTTCCAGATCGACGACGAGGCGATGTCGGCGGCACTTGCCAGTGCGCTGGCGGCAGTGCCGGGGGTGAACGCAATGTTGATCTGCACACCCGACCTGATTTGCAGGGGGGCGGCGGTGACCGGGGACAACGACGCCAAATATCCTGCCGGAACGATCCGGAAACTCCCCGCCGAGACCGAGAAATCGCCGCAAGTGCGCGCCGTTCTTGAAGAGCGCCAGCAGGTCGACGGACGCCGGTGGGGCGCCTTCGTGGCCAACGAATATGGCTTGTTCGCCAACGTCTCGGCGCCGCTGTCACGCGATGGCGCCACGAAGGCCTGGGTGATCGCCGCGGTGGAACTGCAGAACTTGTCCAAAATCACGCAGGAACTGTCGTCGCGCTTCGGCACGCATGCCTTCATTCTGGATGGCGACGGATCCATCCTGGCGGACCAGCGGCTGGCTTCCCCGGATGCGCTGAAGAACGGCATCCTGCCGCTGACGCCGCTCGCCAATTTCGGCGATCCGGTTCTCGCCGGATATGAGGCGCGCAAACCGGAAGCGGAGTTCAGCACGCAGCGTACCCGCGATATCGAGGTTGCCGAAATCCAGCTTGACGACAAGGACGGTTCGACGTCATGGGACGGAGAGAACACTTACGTCGCTATTACCCGTGAGATCACCGGCTATGGCGACCGGCCCTGGACGCTCGGCGCATATTTCAAGACCAGTCAGATCGGTGACGAAATCGAGCGCGTCATGGGATCGGCCATGCTTGGACTTTTCGCGATGGCGGTGGCGGTCATCGTCGCGATTCTTCTCGGCAAGCGCCTGTCGCGCCGGATCCAGGCGATTGCCGGCCAGGCCACGCGCGTCGCCGATTTCGATCTCGACGGCGTGACCCCCCTGCCGCGCAGCAGGGTGCTGGAGTTGGACAACCAGGCTTCGGCCTTCAATGCCATGCTGATCGGTCTGCGTGCATTCTCGACCTATATTCCGCGCTCGCTGGTGGCCAAGCTGGTGCGCACCGGAGAGATCGGCATCGCCGAACCGCGCGAAGCGGTCGTCACCGTCATGTTCACCGACATCGCCGGCTTCACCACGCTGTCGGAGCA
The DNA here is from genome assembly GCF_004023165.1 of Mesorhizobium sp. M7A.F.Ca.MR.176.00.0.0. Classification (NCBI taxonomy): domain Bacteria; kingdom Pseudomonadati; phylum Pseudomonadota; class Alphaproteobacteria; order Hyphomicrobiales; family Phyllobacteriaceae; genus Mesorhizobium; species Mesorhizobium sp. M7A.F.Ca.MR.176.00.0.0. The sequence continues at coordinate 3,852 of NZ_RZTC01000196.1, forward strand.
GATGGACGCCGCCGCCGCGGCCAGGCTGCTGAACCACCACTTCGCGATCCTGTGCGGCGCGGTCGATGCACATGGCGGTACTGTCGACAAGTTCCTGGGCGACGGCATGCTGGCGTTCTTCGGCGCGCCGGATCGTCTGAAGGGCCATGCCGCCGCGGCCGTCCGCGCAGCCGCGGCCATCCGCGAGGAGCTGGACAAGGACAATCTGGAAGCGGCTGGCGAAGGCCGGCCTCCGCTTCATGTCCGCATCGGCATCCACACGGGCTCCGTCATCGTCGGCAATATCGGCGCATCCGACCGCGTCAACTATACGATCGTCGGCGACACAGTGAACGTCAGCCAGCGGCTGCAGGACCTCGGCAAGCAGCTCGAACCGGGCGCCACCGCCGCAATCGCCATTTCCGGCGAGACCGCGTCGCGGCTCGACGAAAGGTTCGAAAGGATCCCGGCGGGCAAGCACCGGCTGCGCGGCCGCGGCGAGGCGACGGAGGTCTTCCAGCTTGGCAAAGTCGCGACGTCAGCATCGCCCCCTATGGACGTTCAGCGCGCCCAAGCGGGCTGAGTAACATGCCACTTCCATGCCGCTGATCGGCGGCTTGAAGAAGCCGACGGCTTTGGGAATGACTGGAGCCGGGTCACCTAGCGCCGTAGCTGATTTCAATTGGAACGGCAGGAACGGTGCAAAGTCGCTGGTTCCGGGCAACGTCCGCTTACGAGCCGCCAAATCGGCCCAGCAAGGACCGGTTTGGGGGTCAAGACTGGTGGTTCTGGTGAACGTCGGCTTCCGGGAAGGAAATTCGGTCCAGGAAGGGCCGCTTCGGGTCAGGCTTCCCGTTCAACACCTCCGGTGGAAGGTCCGAGAAGTGTTGATATTTTCACCTTCCCAGAGGTCGCAGAGCAGCACAGCTGCCAAGCAGTCCGTTCGGGAAAGCCAATGCCGATCGCGGTGTTCGCTTTCCGTTCGTCTTAGCGCGTTCGAGGGAACAGTTCTTGTCCTGACCCCTTCAATGTGTGAGCCGATCGGGCGGCACGCGGGCTCGGCCCGCAGCCCAATCCCGCTCTCTTGAGATGGCTTCCTGGTCCAGCTCCGGATCTTCCACGATCAACCCCTGAAGGGGTCCGCTAGCAAGCTGCGGCCGCGCCGGCTTGGCCTTTGCGGTGATCGCGCCCGGAGCCCGACCTTTGAGGAGCCATCGAGCGGGAATTGGCCCGCTCCAAGGATGGAGCCCTCAGATGTCGCAAGATCTTTCCCTCGTCCAAAACCACGCCTTCCAGCTCGCCCGCACCCTCATGGTCCCTGTCACGCTCTTCCGCTCCGGCGACGAATTCGGCGTCCTGCCAAGCGCCGAACTCGACGACGATGAGGTCGAGACCCTTGCCGAATACGATCCCTTTGAACAGGGGCCGGCTCATTGAGCCGGCTTCCTCCTCCCGGAGGTGCCACTTGCGAGTTAACGGCGGCAAGGGAAGCTGCGCCGCGGCTGGCCCGCGGGCGACGGCGCGAGGTGCAAAAACACACATTGCCAGCCGCGCCCTTGCCGCCTTTGCTCTTCGCGGCATCCGGAAGTCGTCCCGCAAGGTGCGGGAAAGAAAACCTGACGGAAGGCGGGCGCCTGCGGCGCACGAAAGAGGGACATGGAACAGGACGAACTCGATGAACTTCGACATAGGGTGGCCTGCGCGGCCGCGCTGGATCAGGCCGGTTACGCGATCGACCTGAAGGAGAGTACCCGACGTGCGGTCAAATACCGGCGGGGCGACCAGATCGTCATCGTGATCCATGACGGAAAAGGCTGGTTCGATCCGCTCTCTGACGCGAAGGGGGATGTGTTCTCGCTGATGACCCATTTGCATGGGGTGGGTTTCGGGGAGGCGAAGTTGCTGGTCGCCCGGCTGGTCGGCCACGAGCCGCGCGAGCCTGTGTGGAAGAGGCAGGCGCGGAAGCGCGGGCCGGATCTCGGCGTCGCCGAACGCTGGAGCGGCCGCCGCAAGCCCTGGCCGGGATCGATGACATGGCGCTACCTGCGCGACGAGCGTCATCTTCCGGAAGCCGTGATCAGCGCCGCCATCCGGCATGACCTCCTGCGCGAAGGTCCTCGCGGC
>NZ_RZTC01000197.1:0-4588 GCF_004023165.1 Mesorhizobium sp. M7A.F.Ca.MR.176.00.0.0
ATCCGATGCACGCCGAGCAGCCAATGGAACACAATGGCGTCCACCAGATGCCAGAGGCCGAACCCGGTGAAGGCTAGCCGAAGGATCTCGGTCGTCGTTCCGGCCCGCCCGCCTGCTGCCCTCGCCGCCACCAGTAGCACCGTGCCGGCAACGGCGAACACGTACATGAACAAGTGGAAGAGGCCGTCGGCTATGATCTGGAAGCGCAGGTCGGAACCCGCCGGGTCGGCGAGGCCCGAGAGAAGATGATGCCATTGCAGAATCTGGTGCAGGACGATGCGGTCGAAGAAACCGCCCAGCGCGAAGCCGAGCAGAAGCCAGCCGACTCGCGTTCTTGGATCGAGTTTCGCGGTGATGGTGTCCATATCACGACGACTCCGCCGAAGCCGGAGAGCCAAGTCTGGTTAGCAGCTCCAGGTGCATCGCCCTGTCCGCCGTCGGGTCGTGGAGATCATGACGGGCCTCGATCCAGAAGGCCGTAATCAGCCCGCCGACCACTGTCGTCAGAACCAAAGTCCCAGCAATGACTGCCAGCATGGAATGTCGATCCTTCAACCGCGCAGGGATAGGCCGCGCCCGACCCGAACCTCGGCTTCTGCCGTATGTTCCCTCGCGTCGGGCGTTCTGGGGAGGGAACAATCAACTGACATCATGGTTCGGATGCCCTGTTGGCGGATGGCTGAAGCGGAGAACGCTCATGAGTGAATATTCGGCGGCGGCTCCGAGCAGCCGCGACGACCACAAGCCGCGGGGCATCACCCGCTGGCTGTTTTCGACAAACCACAAGGATATCGGAACCCTCTACCTGATCTTCGCCTTCATAGCGGGGGTCATCGGCATGCTCTTGTCGGTGGGCATGCGAATTGAACTGCAGCAACCCGGGATCCAGGTTTTCCCTGGGTTGGCATCGATGATCTCAGCGGCGCTGTCTATCTGGTCGATGCAGCCGGCGTCACGCATTCCAACATCGCGGAAGGTGAACCTGATGCCGCCCTTTCCATCCATGATTTGAGGGTTCACGTGCTGAGCTCCGGTGATGCCTTCGATCTCGCGATGCGACGCCCGGTCGGGGTTCCGTGAGGCTTTGACACCCGGATGGCAAAGATACGGCGGGACTGGCTAAACGAGTTGGCGACGCCGATGCCGATGCGCAACCGCGACGTGCGCTCAACGGTGGGCCACCGTGCAGACCCAGCGCAGGAGTCAGTATGTTTTCGAACCGGATAAAACTCGCCACACTGTTTGCGGCTGCCGCCCTGTCGCTGGCGGCATACAATAACGCACGCGCCAGGAAGGCCTTGGCTCCCCGTTCGATGGGACGCACTCCGAGGATCGATGGGGTGGACTTGAGCATCCTTGAGAAAGGCAGCGGGCCTCCTTTGCTCCTGTTGCATGGCAATGGCTCGGTTGCGGAGGATTTTGCGATCAGCGGCGTGCTCGACCTGGCGAGTGCCAAGCATCGGGTCCTCGCCTTCGACCGGCCAGGCTTCGGCGGAAGCTCGCGGCCGGCTCGAAAGCGATGGTCGGCGTGCGAGCAGGCCGATCTCTTCCACGAGGCCGCCGCCAAACTAGGCATTCACAAATACCTCGTGCTCGGACATTCCTGGGGCGCTTGGATCGCGCTGGAGATGGCCCGCAGGCACGCTCCCTCGGTCGCCGGCCTGGTCCTCGTCTCTGGATATTACTATCCCTCACCGAGGCTGGATCTCGCTCTTGCAGCACTACCGGCCGTACCGCTGATGGGCTCGGCATTCCGTCACACCTTGCTGCCGCTCGCAGTAAGGCTCGGCTGGCCGTCGGCCATGCGAAAGATATTCCGGCCTGGGCCGATCTCGAACGTTTTTTCGGTGAGCACAAAGGAGGTCGCCAGCCGCCCCTCTCAGTTGCGCTCAGTCTGTGTGGAGACAGCCCTGATGCTCGGCGCGGCGCTGTTCACGAAGCCTTGCTATCGGGACATCGACGTGCCGACCGGAATCGTCGCTGGAGCAGGGGACAGGCTGTTCGACGCTCGGCGTGAAGCGGAACGCTTGCATGCCGAAATTTATGGATCACTGATGGAAATAATCCCGAATTCCGGGCACATGGCTCACCACAGTGACCCGCAGGCGGTGCTCCGAATGATCGACAAGGTCACCTGTATGCCTCGTCCACCAAAAGACGGAGGCAGCAGCGACGCGCTCTCGCCAGCTGCGCGCTGACATCATCGATCAGGGTAGCCTGCGGTTTGTCGTGTTGGCAGGGCAGGGCAGGGGTACTTGCGCGGAGCCGGTTCGCCGCGTGCCCGCAGGCTGAGAGCCTACAAAAGATTCCGATTTCTCCCGACACCAACCCGCCGAACCGCCTCATGAAGCGCCACAGAGGTGCTCGGGCGATGAGCGGGGACCTGTGCAACCATTGCCACCCGAATGCAAGAACGGAACGAGGCAGTCTGCGGCTGGCGTCCATCGCCGCCCAACTTGCTAGGCGCAACGTTGCAGACCGTGACGAGGGAGACGAAGTCCGGTGCTACAAGGCGAACCAATCGATCGACGGCCGCGAAATCATCAGCCAGAAGATGGCGAGCACAGCCCCGAAAGCAGGAAAGCCGAACGCGAACCAGAGCCGAAACAAGGTATTATAGCGCTGTGGTGGAGGTTGCTTCGCTGCCGCGCCCTGCAGGGCGAGATTGCGCATCTCGATCTGCATCCACACGACTGGAAGCCAGAACAGGCCGGTGATGAGGTAGAGCAGGATCGAAAGCACAATCCACCCCTCGGTCAGCGAATAGCCGGAATGCCAGGCGAGGAATGCACCGGTGACAGGTTGGGCGATGACGGCGGTTGCAGTGAACATGAAATCGGCGATCACGACGATGCGTGCGACCGCCGCGATGGTTGCGGAATCTGCGGTCCGATGGGCGAGCAGCATGAAGAAGGCGATGCCGGCGCCGGTGCCCAGCAGCACCGCTGCGCCGACGACATGCAGGAACTTGAGCATGAAGTAGATCATCAGCGTTCCTCCAGGACCGCCAGCGCGACAAAATGCAGAACCAGGATCGGCAAGATCTTCAGGAACGGGCCGAGCGGCTCGTTCCACAGTTCTGGCCGCAGCATGGTCCCCGCGATCGCATAGAAAAGAGCCACCGCGATCGCCCCGAACAGACCCAGCCGACTGGTCGGTCGCCAGGCGATCAACGCGCCGACCGCCATGTCGGCCAGCGCTCCGGCGATGACCGCCGGTTCCGCCAGCGGACCGATGGCAGTGCCTACCAGCAAGTCGACCCCGCGGCGCCAGCCAGTGGTCAGGGAAATGATGCCGGTCATGATCCAGAAGAAGGGCAGGACAGTAAAGATCGCCGGCTTGACGAAATAGAGACGGGCGAACCATCGCTCCTGCACCGTCGCGGGATTGAGCTTTAGCGCCGCTTCGAGGCTGGATGGTTGGATGCCTGTCGCTGCGATCCACGGGTGCGGGTCGCCGACAGCGCCCCGCACGATTTCCTTGGCCGCATTGCTGCGCATCGGCGGGCGCCAGCCGAGCAGAGCCGTCGCATCGCCGATCCGGTACAGGCTGGCCGCAACGCTACCGGGCAAGGTGAACTCTCCAGCCGGTCTCGACCCGAGCCAGCGGCGGTAGAGGCCGACCACCTTGGTCATCGGCAGCGCATCAGGTCCGGCAAGGTCAAGTGCAAGGCGCGATGCGCTATCGGGCCGGAGAAAATGCAGGACAGTGGCGATCAAGTCGTCCAACTGTACGACCTGGAGCCGACCCGTGCTGGGCATCACCGGCAACAGTGGCAATGCGGCCAGTCCGCGAAACAGCGCACTGGCGCCGAACGCCGGCCTGCCTAGCACGACCGAAGGGCGCAGGATGACCCAGTCCAAATCGCGCGCCATCAACGCCTGGTCGCCAGCCAGCTTGCTGGCCGAGAAGGCGGACGGCTGCAGTCGATCGACCCCGATTGCCGAGAAGTGAATGACTTTTCTCACGCCTGCTTGCTCACAGGCGGCAAAGAGGGCCGATGCGCCGCCCGCATGCACACCGCCAGTGCTTTCTTGCGTGCTGTCCTGCAGCACGCCGGCGCAGTTGACGACCGCATCGATGCCTTTCAGATGCGGGCTCCAGTCCTGCGTCCGCAGCGCTCTTGCCATGTCGAGCAAGACAGGCGGCAAGCCTGTGAAGGACGCGGTGCCGGCACGATGCAGCACGCGAACGATTTCATATCCATCGGCGGCTAGGCGCGCGCAAAGCGAAGTTCCGATCAGACCCGACGCGCCGGTGACGAGAACCCTCATCCGGCGTGCCCGGAAAACTGGGACGGCAGGCGCGCCTCGACCTGTCTGGACGCGGAGCCGGACGACGCCACGAAGCTGTCTTCGCAGCCCGGCCACTCGATCGGGCGGTCCGAGACCTGGTCGCCCAGGTGAGGGCTGATTGAAGCAAGCGTCCGCGCGGCGCGGAAGCAACTGCGCCCAGAGCTCCCATCATTGTTCGCGCGGCCTTGTCCTGGAGCAAAGGCGCCGAGCGCGGACTCGGGTTGGTTGTTCCTCTGGTGCCCATCATCGGGTGCTCATCCTAAGCTGCCACGCTGTTCCTGCAAAACTTTGCT
>NZ_RZTC01000197.1:4770-5849 GCF_004023165.1 Mesorhizobium sp. M7A.F.Ca.MR.176.00.0.0
GTGGTCAGCGAGCTTCCGTTGACCAGTTCCCTGAAGCCTTCCATTTCGAGCTGCTCGGCGGTTTCGAGCAAGGCGAGTTCTTCGCGCACGATCTGTATGCAGGACCGCATCGGGCCGCTAAGCGCCAGGCTTGTGTCCATGCGCCGCTCATGCACGAGCAGAACCGCGTCTTCGGTCAGGAAGCGGCAATGCCGGTCGAACGCCGCAAAGATGGTCACTCCCGCCGAGTAGACCTGCGTCTTGCCGACACAATAGGCGCGTCGCCCTGAATGCCGGCGGAACAGGCGGATTTCGAGCGCGATGCGACGCGCGGCATCGGCATCGCCGCCGATGGTGTTCAACTCCATCAGCATGTCCTGGCCGCTGCGACGAACTTCTTCCAGCCGGCCGAGGAAGAAAGTCACCGTATCCTGGCCAATGGGCCCGTTGATGGAGATGTTCGGCTCGAAGAGCAGCCGTGCCAGCTCAGGAGCCGGGTCGGTGGGTGTGGTGCCGCCCGGGGGCGGCACGTTTCCGGCGATGTTCATGGACTGGGTCTCCCAGCAGACTGAAACGGGTCCAGCTAGGCGGCTTCCTGCAGCGCCCTTTCGTTTACGCCGGCTTGTCCGAGTTGAGTCAGCGCCTCGTCAGTTGCCTTCTCTTCGTCGAGCGTCTGCTGAAGCAGTTGGACGGCGTCATTCAAGCCGAGCAGCCCTGCCCAGGTCACAAGCGTGCCATAGCGGGCAATTTCATAATGCTCAACGGCCTGGGCAGCGGCGACAAGCCCGGCGTCGAGGGCCGGCGCCTCCTGGAACTCCTCCAGAATCTCCTGGCCTTCCTCAATAATACCGTCGATGGCCGGACAGGTCTTGCCCTGCGCGCGCTTGCCGAAAATTTCGAACACCTGCTGCAGCCGCTCGACCTGGCCCTCAGTCTCGTCGCGGTGCTTCTCGAACGCGGCGGTCAACTCTTGCGATTCGGCACCCCTGGCCATTTTCTTGAGGGCACTTAAGATCTTACGCTCGGCGTAGTATTTGTCCTTCAAGGATTCGTAAAATAGATCTTCCAGGCCCTTTGTGCTGCTCTGGGCGCTTTTTTTC
>NZ_RZTC01000198.1:0-4548 GCF_004023165.1 Mesorhizobium sp. M7A.F.Ca.MR.176.00.0.0
GGGTTAGGGGTGGGGGTCCGTGCCAAGCAGACATCTCAGGAGTTCCATATCCGATAGCCCTGCCCACGAGGGGGAGATGCCCGGCAGGGCAGAGGGGGGCGCTGTCCCGCCAGCGTCTCGCTCGTGGCCCGGCGCCGCGCGCATCCTCTAATAATCTCGCATTTCTCCGTGAACCATTTCGCTCCGGCCTGCGACACACAGCCGTAACCGAAACCAACCATGGAGACTTCAGATGACTGCTTTTCTGCGAAACACCCTTCTTGCCGCTCTCGCGGTGTCGAGCATGGCCGGATCCGCCATGGCCGAGCAGACCACCAGCTGTTCCAAAACCAACCTCAACGACCTCTGGGCCGGCCGCTGTTGCGGTGATGCCGGGGCGTCGGGCTGCCTGGGGGGTGGAAACAATGGCCATGGCGGCAATGGCGATCACGGCCGGGGCGGAAATGGCGGCACGGCCGGCAAGAAATGATCTCACCACTGTGCCCGCTGGCGGTCCGCCGGCGGGCAGTTTCCTGCTGAGGCAGGCGAACCTGCATCACGCTCGGATCGTCGGCTACGGCCGCTGGTTCAACGCCGCGCGGATCGATGCAGTGATGCGGCGAAGCTCGGCCTCGTCGAGTTTCTCGATGTTTTCGGCCAGCAGATTGGCAAGCTCGGTGGCAGCGGGGGAAAGACCCGACGTGTCGATTTTTACACGCGGGTGCGAGGCTTCGGCCAGCCGCGCCAGTTCCTCGGCGTCGTCCCAGATGATGTTGAAATAGCCGATGATCTTCTGGATCAGCGTCCAGGTCGGGGCACCGCGCCTGCCATGTTCGAGCGCCGACAGGTAGGCGGCGCTGACGCCGATCGCCGCCGCCATGTCCTTCTGGCGGACACCGCGTTCGCCTCGTAGCGTGCGCAGCTTCTCTCCGAACGGGGTCATGTCCCCGCCCTCATGATAGAACTCCTCACAGGCGCGCCCGCCGCAGGCGGATATAGAGCGCACCCGAACCGCCATGGTTGCGGGCGGCATGGTCGTGGCTGGAGACGAGCGGCCGGAAGGCGGGCGTCGACAGCCAGGCCGGTACCGCGCGACGCAACACGCCATCGCCGCCGGAGGACGAGCCCTTGCCGGTGATGACCAGGACATAGCGGACGCCGCCGGCATGCGCCCGGTGCAGGAACGAAAACAGCAGCGAATAAGCCTCGTCCTGGGTCATGCCGTGCAGGTCGACACGGCCCTCGATCGGCAGCCGGCCTTTCGACAATTTGTCCAGCGTCGGCTCGTCGAGGCGGTGCGTGACTTGCTGAGCCTTCGGCTTTGCGGTCCCTGCGGCGTTGGCAGAGGCCAGCGCCGGCTGCGGCTGATTTGGCCTGGCCTCGGCGGCAATGTCGGGGACGTCGACGGCAAATTTGCCCTTCAGCGGCTTGGCCGTGCGCGCCACCAGGTTCCACAGAACCCGGTCGTCCTCGCTGAGCTTGTCCGGGCGCCGGGTCATCGGACCGCACCCGCAACGAGCGCGCGCGGCACCAGCGCATAAAAATCCGCGGCATTGCGGACCACGCCGGCGATCTCGCCCGCGGCATCGCCCGAACCGGCGAACAGGTCGCCCCGCGCCGGTCCGGTGATGGCCGAGCCGGTGTCCTGCGCGATCATCAGGCGGCGGAACGGTTTTGCGTCGAAGGCAGTGAGCGTCGGCGCGTCGATGTAAAAGGGCGTGCCGAATGTATGCAGCAGGCGGTCGACGGCGATCGAGCGGCCCGGCGTCAGCGGCACCTTGGCGGCGGCGATCGGGCCAAGGGCCGCGTCCTCGACATCGGCCTCGCGAAAGAAGATGTAGGAGCGGTTCTGACGCAGGATCTCGTCGACGCGGTCCGGATGCGCCTTGAACCAGGCGCGGATCGACTGCATCGTCACCTCCGCCAGCGGGATCTCGCCAATCTCGCTCAGGATCTTGCCGGGCCCGGTGAAGCGCTGGCCGGATTTGGCAGCATAGGTGACGCGGACAAGCCGGCCGTCGGTCATGGCGAGGCGTGCGGCACCTTGCACGTGAATGAAGAAGGCATCGACCTTGTCGGCCAGCCAGGCGATTTCCAGGCCCTTGCCGTCGAGCGCGCCGCGCTCGATCTCGCCACGGTCGGGATACTCGACCGGCCCGTTCGGCGTCTGGCGCGCGAAAGCGAGGTAGGGATCCAGGCCGGGCGGCCGGTTTCCGTCGTCGATATCGACGAGATCGGCCGGGCGCGACAGCAACGGCACCGAAAATCGGTCCGTGCGCACCGGTGAGGCCTCGACTTGCGGTTCATAGAAACCGGTGACGAGCCCGGCGCCGGCATTTTCGGCAGGGATAAGCGCCGGGGCAAAATGACGCTCGAAGAAGGCGCGGGCTTCCCCGCGGGTCGGCGACCGATTCGCCGGCGAAACGGTCCGCGCCTCCGCGTAGGCATCGGCAAAAGCGTGGAAGTCGACGCCGAGCGCACCGCTGCGATAGGGTTTGGTCAGGACATGGAAGGCCGAGCGGCGAAAGGCAGCGAAGGCCGCCAGATGGTCGTCATCGTCCCAGCCGGGCAGGTCGCCGAAGGCTTTCTCGACAAAAAGAGGCGATAGCGACACCGGAGCCTCGCCGCGTGTTTCGAACTAGTCTTCTTCCTCGGTGGCGACGAGCTTCCAGTTCGGATCGCGCGAGCGCGTGTCGCGCGCGAAGGTCCAGACATCCTTGACCTCGGCGACGGTTTCCGGGTCGCCGTCGATGACCGCGCCTGCCTTGTCGCGGGTCGCGGAAATCAGCTCGCTGATGATGCGCAGCGTGACATGCGCCTCGCCGCCCTTCATCTCGGCCGAGACGATGTCGGCCTTGTCGATGCCGACGAAGGAGGACTGGATCTTTTCCGCCTTGGCCTCGCGATCGCCGATGGCGGCGACAAAACCGTCATAGACCTCGCGCGACAACAGGTTCTTCAGCGTTTTTCGATCGCCGTCGGCATAGGCCATGACGATCATCTCGTAAGCCATCTTGGCGCCGTCGACGAAACCCTTCGGCTCGAAGGACAGATCATTGTCCTTGATGCTGCGCAGGCCCTTGTTGAGGTCGGTATCGGGCTTGGCGAAAGCGTCGATCGCGGCATAGGTGTCTGGAGCCGGCTCGCCTGGCGCGCGCTTGCGCGGCAGCGAGACGACGTTTTCGGATTTCTGGGCGGCATCCTTGTCGCCGGTGCGAGCCGCCGAATAGGGATCGAAGGGCGGCCGTTCGCTGCCGGTGCGGCGGCCCAGCACATTGCGCAGCTGGAAAAAGATGACCACCGCCGCAATCAGGAAGAAAATCGTGCCGAAGTCGAAGAATCCCATATCTTCCGCCAATCAATCCCTGCCCTGTGGCCGGACCGTCAGGCCCAATGGCCACGGTCGCATAGCGTTCAACATTCAAAGCATATAGAACGCAAGGCGCAATCATTCAAATCAAAGGCAGGCATACCTATCTAACAGCCTCAGTGCCAGCGGCGATTGCTCGCTGGCGGCCAAAACAATCGAAACGATCATAACAATCGAAAAAGGTTGGCAAGACTTGCGCATTTCGCTGCTTCCCTTCTTTCTCCTCGCGCTTCCGCTGCTGGAAATCGCCGGTTTCGTCATCGTCGGCCGCGAGGTCGGCGCGCTGGCGACGGTCGGCCTCGTGCTGGCCTCAAGCATCGCCGGCGTGCTTTTGCTCCGATACCAGGGCTTTGGTGTGATGGCCCGCATCCGCACCGAGATGGCCGCCGGCCAGAACCCCAGCCGCCACCTTGCGCACGGCGCCATGATCGTGGTTGCGGCGATCCTCCTGATCATCCCCGGCTTCATATCAGACATCATCGGCCTGCTGCTGTTCCTGCCGCCATTGCGCGATTTTGCCTGGAGCCGGTTCAAGGGCCGCATTGTCGTCGCCACCGATTTCTCGACCGGCGGTTTTCGTGGCCGGCGCGACAGGGTCATCGACCTCGAAGACGGCGACTATTCGCGCGAGGACGATCTGAAGCGCGGACCGGATCACAACTCGCCGTGGCGCCGCCTGAAGGACGATTAGGGCGCCGTCCCATCTCCATCCCGCAGCCCGGAAGCAAGGCGGCAAACCTTGTCTTGTCATCCCCGCCATGGTAGCGAACGCCCGATTTCAATTCGGTCAGCGACGCTGCCCAGGCAAGAGGACAAGGCTAATGGCCAGCAAAGATGACGCGCCGGTCGGCGCAGCCAACGGAAACGGCAATGCGGCGCAGCCGTCGCTCAACGTTCTGGCGCAATATGTGAAGGACCTGTCCTTCGAAAGCCCCGGCGCGCCCAATTCGCTGCGCGGCCGCGACAAGGCGCCGGGCATCGCCATTAACGTCAACGTCAACGCCAACCCGCTCTCCGACAAGCAATTCGACGTCAATCTGACGCTGAACGCCAAGGCGTCCTTCGACCAGGAAGTGCTGTTCAATGTCGAGCTGGTCTATGGCGGTGTGTTCGCCATTGCAGGTTTTCCGCAGGAGCACATGCTGCCGATCCTGTTCATCGAATGCCCGCGCCTTTTGTTCCCGTTCGCCCGCCAGATC
>NZ_RZTC01000198.1:4557-5723 GCF_004023165.1 Mesorhizobium sp. M7A.F.Ca.MR.176.00.0.0
GCCAGATCATCGCCGAGGCAACCCGCAATGGCGGCTTCCCGCCGCTGATGCTCGACCCCATCGACTTCGCCCAGATGTTCCAGCAGAAGCTGGCCGAGGACGAGGCGTCAAAGGTCAAGGTGAGCTGAGCTGAGCTCGGCTGCCACGAATTGTTGAAAACCCGGCCTCGCGCCGGGTTTTTTGTTTTGGAAACGCTGGCAGGACAGAGGGAGGTGTGAAGGATCGCTGCGGAACGACATTGTTCCGTCTTGCTCAGCCAACCGCAACCTTCAGCCACAGCGCCTTTTCGCCAAGCGTCCCGACCATGCCGGCGTGCAGGGCGCGTTCGGCTTCGGTGACACGCGGCGGCAGGGGTGCCGGGCGCTGGCTGATGATGATTTCGATCTGGCGGACATTCTCGCCTTGCGCCGGCGCGGTGGCGCTGTCGAGGATGAGGGCCGCCTGCTTGCCGCCGATCAGCTCGATATAGACCTCGGCCAGCAATTCGGAATCGAGCAGGGCGCCGTGCTTGGTGCGCTTGGTGTTGTCGATGCCGTAGCGCCGGCAGAGCGCATCGAGCGAATTGGGGCCCATCGGGTGCTTGCGGCGCGCCAGCGCCAGCGTGTCGACGACAAAACCATTGTCTATGACCGGGTGACCAAGCCGGCCGAATTCGACGTTGAGGAAGCCGACATCGAAAGTGGCGTTGTGGGCGACCAGCTTGGCGCCGTCGGTGAAGTCCAGCCACTCCTGCACAATCTCGGCAAAGGTTGGCTTGCCCGCGAGATCCGCCGCGCTGATGCCGTGCACGGCCTGTGCCTCGGCGTGGATCGCGCGGCCTTGCGGGTTGATGTAGTGGTGGAAGGTCCTGCCGGTCGGAAAGCGGTTGACCAGCTCGACGCCGCCAAGCTCGATGACGCGGTCGTCGCGCGAATCGAGGCCGGTGGTTTCCGTGTCGAAGATGATCTCACGCATCGAATCAGTCGCTCCGCTCCAAGGGAGCAGATTCATACAACGGAACAAAATGGCAATGAGAAACGGCGTTGCCTAGGACAATCGCCACAGGTTTGCGCTGCCCCTCATCGCCCTGCCGGGCACTTCTCCCCGTATAGTGACGGGGAGAAGGTGCCGGTGTCCGAACCGGATAGATAGGTAACAGAATGGACTGATTAGATGGGTGACAGTTT
>NZ_RZTC01000199.1:0-4619 GCF_004023165.1 Mesorhizobium sp. M7A.F.Ca.MR.176.00.0.0
ACTTCGCAATCGCCGATCCGATTTTCCGACGCGACGATTTCCTCCGATAGACGGACTGTTTCCCGCGCGGCGTCTTCGGCTGCCCGAATCGCAGTCTTTTCTTCTGCCGGAGTCTGACGACGGTTTTCAGAGGGCATGCCTCCCTGCTTGGCTTCCGAGGTTTTCGCAGGATACGGTTTCGATGGTCTTTACGGGCATCGTTCAACTTCCCCGCATCTCAGGGGCCAGAAATGGCCACCTGGGCTGAATCGGATTTGGGCGAGCCGCCTACGGCGGACGGCTCTACTCGCGCCGAAAAAAAGGCGGCGCTCACCGAACCCGCTAAAACGGTTTCGGCGCGTTCGCGTGACGATCCTCTCGCAGCAGGCGTGACGTTCGGGACGAGGGAAGCCTGATCGGCGTTGGGCAAATCAGCCACTGTCACCGCCTTCGCTCCGATGGAACCGGTTGGTTCCGACGCAGGCCTTCATGTCGTCGCGGCGAAACCAGATCGCGCGCCCGCAGCGCAGCGGCGGGTTGCCCGCGGTGAACACGATCTGCTCGTCGGCCCGCATGCGCATGACCTCATGCGGCAGGATCAGCGGCCGGCGGTTGAGTTGCTTGGATCGCGATCGCGACGATCCCTTCATTCCGGAGGAGCGGTTTGTCTGGTCGACCTCGACCGTCGTGTCGCCGCAACGCTTCGAAAGATACTCCGCCGTCTCCGGATCGTTGATCGCCGCGAACGAGATCCAGGATGCGGACTCGAACCATTTCGAGCTGGCGTCGCGGCCGCCATAGGCCTCTCGCATCTGGCCGATCGACTGAAAGATCAGCGTCAGGCTGATGCCGTATTTACGCCCCGCGTCGCGCGCGGTTTCGAGGATGCGCAGATAGCTAAGTCGCGCGACCTCGTCGAGCAGGAACAGGGTTTTGCCGGCGACCTCGCCATTGCGGTTATAGATCGCATTGAGGAACGAACCGATTACCACCCGCGCCAGCCCCGGATGGGCTTCCAGCACCTTCAGATCGAGCGCGATGAAGATATCCGTACGGCCGCCCGCGAGCTCGTCGGTTGAGAAGCCGTCGCCCGAGACGAGGGCGGCATAGTTCGGATAGGAGAGCCAGTGCGTCTCCTTCACCGCATTCGCATAGACGCCGCTGAAGGTCTCCGGCGTCATGTTGACGAAGACCGCGACGTTCTCGCGCACGAAGGCGGATTCCGATTGCTCGTAAATCCGCGTCAGCCGCTCGCGCAGCTTCGGCTCAGGCTCGGAGAGATTGGCGCGGACACGGCGCAGCGTCTGGTCCTTCTTTTCCGTATGCCCTGACAGGCAGACGTCGGCGATCAGAGCAGTCAGGAGCTGCATGGCCGAGGCGCGGAAAAAGTCGTCGCGCGCCGAGGCGGCGCGGGCATTGTCGGTCATGATCCATGTCGCGACCGCGACGATGTCTTCTTCCCGCGTTGCCCCGAATCGGCCGATCCAGTCGAGAGCGTTGAAGCCGGTCGCGGGGCTGGAAGGATCGAGCACGATCACCTTCCGACCGGCCCTGCGCCGGTGATCGACGACCATCGGCGCGACCTCGCTCGACGGATCGAGCACGATAAGACCGCCGCCCCATTTGAGCGCGGTCGGAATTGTCACCGACGTCGTCTTGAAACCGCCGGAGCCGGCGAAGACGATGCCATGCGATGAGCCGAACGACCCGTCGAAGCAAAGTAGCGGAGCTTTGCCGCCCACACCCCATGTCTCCCGTGCGTCGGCCCGGAACGACATGCCGGCCACGCTGTCGCGGTCGACACGATAGCGCTCGCCGATCACGATGCCGCCCGCATCCGCAAACATCCTGGCGGCCTCGGTCATGCCCATCCAGTTTGCCTCCCCATGGACCGCGCGCTTGCCATGGATGCGACGCGGAGCAGGCCTCGCGAAGGCGGCATTGCCCTTCACGGCAACGCGCAGCGCGAACACGCCGGCGACAAATGCGGCGAAGGCGCCGATCGTCGTCGCCGGGTCCGCATATGCGAAGACGGACCGGCCCGCTGGGACATTGCCGGCAATACCTGCAAGGCGGACCGCCTCACGCATCAATGCGATCAGGATCGTCGCCACGCTGCCCGCAACCACGCCCCATCCCGCCGCCTTGATGTTCGCCGCGCCGCTGGCCGCGAACAGGAAGATCACGCCGATCGCGGCCGCCGTCACATAGGGCAAAGTGAGACCGATGCGTCCGAGCATCAGCTTTGCCTGAGCGGTCTTGCCGAAGGCTGCGAGCCAGTGCTCGATGCCCGGCATGAGGATGGTCACCCCGACCATCATCATCGCCGGGATCAGGGCGAGGGCGATCCTATTCGCCGTCACGGCCGAAGGCCTCCGCGCCGATTGCGGTCAGGCGCGAGCGCTCCGCATCGTCGCCGTTGATGCGTGCCGCCGCGTCGATCAGCAGGCCGAGCAGCAGCGCCCGCTTCTCGTAACGGAGACCAGCTTTCGCAATCAGGCCGCCCAGCTCGATCTTCTCGCGCGTATCCTTTTTTCGTGCGTCGGCCGCTTGGCTCCGGCGCATTCGCTCAAGCCTCGCTAGCGCTGCCCGCAGCCGCGCCAGTTGCGACCGTCGCGGGCGGAGCGCCTGCACTCCTGCCCTCACCGGTGTTTCTCTTTCCGGTCGCAGCTCCCTTGCCTCCGCGAAAGCGCCCGGCGATTTCCTCGAACGCCGCCTGAAGCGTGGCCTCCTCGATCTCGATCTCGCCGAGTCCGGCTTTCAACGCGATCCGGCCGATGCGCTCGGCCTCGCGCGTCTCGGCCTGCTTGAGCTGGTCCTGCAGGCGGGCGATTTCTTCACGTATCTTTGATGACGGCTTCTTCATTCCGGTCGCGTCTCCCAAAAGTCTTGTGGCGTTTGTTTCGCCGCAAGACTTTCTCAAAAGCACGTCCGGAGGAACGTGCAGATTTGCACGTCGGCAAGGCCGACACTTTGGAGGATCATCCGGCCGTTCCGAAGGAGCGGCATCCAAGGGCGCAATTATACGTCGCTGGCGCGACGTGTTGCGTTGAGGCCTGACACGGCCCGCCGCTCCCGACGAACGAGGTTCGCATTCGGGAGTTTTCGTCGCCGTGGCCATCGCCCACTTCTCCGTCAGCATCGTCAGCCGCGGCGACGGCCGCAGCGCGGTGCTGTCAGCGGCCTACCGGCACTGCGCGAAGATGGACTACGAACGCGAGGCCCGGACGATCGACTATTCGCGCAAGCACGGCCTGGTGCATGAGGAGTTCTTGCTACCGGCCGATGCGCCGCAATGGGCGCGCAAGCTGATCGCGGACCGGTCCACCGCCGGAGCCGCGGAGGCCTTCTGGAACAAGGTCGAGGCCTTCGAGAAGCGTGTCGACGCGCAGCTTGCCAAGGACCTCACCATCGCCCTGCCGCTGGAGCTCTCAGTCGAACAGAATATCGCGCTCGTCCGAGACTTCGTGGAAAAGCACATCCTGTCGAAGGGTATGGTTGCCGACTGGGTCTACCACGACAATCCGGGCAATCCGCACATCCATCTGATGACGACGCTGCGGCCGCTCACCGAGGACGGTTTTGGCGCCAAGAAGGTCGCGGTCACCGGCGACGATGGGCAGCCGCTGCGAATCAACAGTGGCAAGATCGTTTACGAGCTATGGGCCGGCGGCACGCAAGAGTTTAACGCCTTTCGCGATGGCTGGTTCGAACGGCAGAACCATCATCTCGCGCTCAACGGGGTCGCGCTACAGGTTGATGGCCGCGCCTACGAAAAGCAGGGCATCGAGCTCGTGCCGACGATCCATGTCGGCGTTGGCGCCAAGGCGATCCAGCGCAAGGCAACAGCGGAAGGATGGAAGCCGTCGCTGGAGAGGCTTGACCTGCAGGAGGCGCGGAAGGCTGAGAACCTGCGCCGCATTCAGGCCCGTCCGGAGATCGTGCTCGATCTCGTTACCCGCGAGAAGAGCGTCTTCGATGAACGCGATATCGCGAAGGTGCTGCATCGCTATGTCGACGATCCGGCAGTGTTTCAGCAGCTCCTTGCGCGCATCATCCAGCGCCCGGAGGTGTTGCGCCTGCAGCGCGACACGGTGGCCTTTGCAACCGGAGAAAGGATGCCCGCACGCTACACTTTGCGGGATCTGATCCGGCTCGAAGCCGGGATGGCGCGGCGGGCGATCTGGCTTTCCGGTCATGAGACCCACGGCGTTCCGCAGAGGCTACTGGAAGCGACCTTTGCCCGGCATGCCCGCCTGTCGGACGAGCAGCGAACCGCCATCGACCATGTCGCCGGTTCCGCCCGCATCGCGGCTGTCGTCGGCCGCGCCGGCGCCGGCAAGACCACCATGATGAAGGCCGCCCGCGAGGCATGGGAAATTGCCGGGTACCGGGTGGTGGGTGCTGCGCTTGCCGGCAAGGCGGCAGAGGGTCTGGAGAAGGAAGCAGGGATCGCCAGCCGCACTCTGGCGTCGTGGGAGCTACGCTGGGAAAAGGGCCGGGACACGCTCGATGCCAAGACGGTGTTCGTCATGGACGAGGCCGGCATGGTCGCCTCGAAGCAGATGGCCGGCTTCGTCGAGGCCGTCGTCAGGGCAGGCGCCAAGCTCGTTCTGGTCGGCGATCCGGAGCAACTGCAG
>NZ_RZTC01000199.1:4629-5658 GCF_004023165.1 Mesorhizobium sp. M7A.F.Ca.MR.176.00.0.0
CGACTGCAGCCGATCGAGGCGGGCGCGGCTTTCCGCGCCATCGTCGACCGCATCGGCTATGCTGAGCTCGAAACGATCTATCGCCAGCGCGAGGACTGGATGCGTAAGGCCTCCCTCGATCTGGCGCGCGGCCGTGTCGACCAGGCGCTTGCCGCTTATCGCTCGCAGGGCAGGGTGCTCGGTTCGGAGCTGAAGGCTGAGGCTGTCGAGAACCTGGTCGCCGATTGGAACCGCGACTACGATCCGGCGAAGTCCACGCTGATTCTCGCGCATCTGCGCCGCGACGTGCGCATGCTCAACGAGCTCGCGCGCAAGAAGCTGGTTGAGCGCAGCATCCTCAGTGCGGGCCACGGTTTCAGGACCGCCGACGGCATCCGCCATTTCGGAGCCGGCGACCAGATCGTCTTCCTGAAAAACGAGGGCTCGCTCGGCGTGAAGAACGGCATGATCGGCCGCGTCGTCGAAGCCGCGCCGAACCGTATCGTGGTCATGGTCGGGGAGGGCGATCAGCGCCGCCAGGTGACGGTCGAGCAGCGTTTCTACAACAACCTTGACCATGGCTATGCCACCACCATTCACAAGTCCCAGGGTGCCACCGTCGATCGGGTGAAGGTGCTCGCCTCCCTGTCGCTCGATCGCCATTTGACCTATGTCGCGATGTCCCGTCACCGCGAGGATCTGCACCTCTATTATGGCCGCCGCTCCTTCGCCTTCAATGGCGGTCTGTCGAAAATCCTGTCGCGTCGGAACGCTAAGGAAACCACTCTCGATTACGATCGCGGCACGCTCTACCGCCAGGCGCTTCGCTTCGCCGAGAACCGCGGCCTCCACATTGTCCAGGTCGCCCGAACGATGCTGCGTGACCGGCTTGACTGGACGCTGCGCCAGGGATCGAGGCTCGCCGATCTGGCGATCCGCCTTCGTGCGGCCGGCGAGCGCCTCGGCCTGCTGCAAACTCCGACAATGCGAACGAAAAAGGAGTCCCGCCCGATGGTTGCCGGCGTGAAGCTGTTCCCGATACCCTTAAGC
>NZ_RZTC01000200.1:0-5583 GCF_004023165.1 Mesorhizobium sp. M7A.F.Ca.MR.176.00.0.0
ATCATATGTTGGCTGTGGGCGCGATAGCCAGTGTGGTTCGCCCAGTCTACGGGAAGGATACGATTTACCAACTGGCCGTGCCTGAAATTGGTAACGTAGCCATCATACAGAAGGGGTGTCCCGATGGCGCTCACAGCAGCGTTGCATGGTCTGTTCCCTCATGGGCTGTCGAGACCTACCTTTGGTGGTTGTGCCCGAGTCTGGCCTCGGAACCCGGAGAACATGTTTTCAAAGGGGTCAACCGACTCCGCCGTCGCTTTTTCTCGGATGCACCAGATACGCTTGATGGCATCATCTTCCACAATGACCTCTGCGGGTCAGACCTTCGACCGTGCCCCAAAGATGGGCCGGGCGGTGGAGATTGGCGGAAACCGCATTCCTCCTCCGTGTATCTGGATCATGCCGGAGCGGGGCCAAGGACCTGCCTTCAACTGGGACGGTCGCCGCCAGCGGCGATTCCCGGCAGTTCTGCTCTCGGCGTTCAATGTCGATGCAGGCAATGCAAGTGTTTTGACCGGGTACATCGGGTTTCACCAAGGCGTCCGCGGCATCAGGACCACAGTCGCCTCCCGGTTTGGTCCGGGACGGTTGACGACCTTCAGGAGCTCAAAATGATGAACCCTGTGTTAGACCAGGAACGAGTCCAACACCTTGTCGCGCGCCAGAGCTCGTCGAAACGACGCGCGCTGCTGGCCGCGTGGTCGCGGCCAGATCGCGAACTGCCGCTGGTGGACCTAGAGGTGACGTGGGTGCGGCTCTCCACTCTGAACCACCGGACTAAGGCTGAGCAGATGCGAGAGATTGAGACGAAGGGGCGCCCAGACCTGTTTTCGGCGGACCCGATGGGGTCGGAAGCACAAGCGGCGCAGCTTCGTATCCTGAAATCTCAGCCGGGCTTCGATGATCTCAAGGCTGATCTGAGAGAACGTGGTCAGCAGGAGCCGGCCGTAGCTACTGCGGAGGGCGTTCTTGTAAACGGCAACCGTAGGTCCGCTGCGCTTCGTAGCCTCTATTTAGACGATCAGCATGCGCCTTCTCGATATGTCCGCTGCCTCGTCCTTCCGGCCGATGCGACCATGGATGAACTCGTCGATCTCGAGACTGAGCTGCAGATCGCACGTGACTTCCGCGAAGACTATTCGTGGGTCAATGAAGCGCTCTTGATCGAGGAACTGTTCAACCGCGAAGCCCAGAACTGGGATCGAGTCGCGGCGAGGATGCACAAGGATGTACCCAAGGTTCGGGCGCAGTATGAAAAGCTGCAGCAGCTGCATCAGCTGGTGGCACTGTCAGACGGCACTCGCCACCACGCCGACTTTGATGAGAACGAGTCGGCTTTTGAGGAACTCACTAGGCACATCCGAACTAAGCCTAAGGCTGAGGCCAATTCCGTTCGGGGCGCCTACTTCCTTGGCACGCTGACCGGGGTCAACTACCGCGATCTTCGCCACCTTCAGCGGCCGGATGCCGCCGCACTAGTCAGGCAGGAATTGGAATCGGATCCGACAATCGCACCGCTGCTTTGTGCCATCAGGCATAATGTGCCCAACAATGGCGGCGATGTTCTCGATGACGCCCTCGGTGATGCAGCACAGGAAGAGGACCTTTCCGATATCCTCGCCTTCTTCGCGCGCAAGCGCAGCGAAGAGATAGTGACTCTCGCAGATGGCAAGAACGCTGTCGTATCCGATCTAATTGCTTCCGTAGGGGCTGCCGTCGCCGTCGCGGCACAGGAAGCCGATGAGGATTCTAAGGACGCAAAGGCGCTCGTGGCTCCATTGAGCCGTCTTGCCGCCGCCAAGGAGCAGGTTGGCCGCGCAGCTGCTGCGCTTGAACGGGCGCGTAGCTTTGACGGATGGAATGAAGCCGACTTCCAAACCAAGGTGGCCGCGCTCAAGGCCGAAGTGAGCAAGCTCGAGGCACGCGGATGATCCGTGCCGAGCTCTATCGGCAGGACCGTCCGACGGTCGTCGTCGATCGCTTGGACGATACGAATCCTGGTGCCTGGGCCCGGCTGCAGGAAGCCTTTGCACGCGGCATCCTCACTGGATCGGCACGGCAGTCAGTGGTGCACCCGGATGTGTTCATGGCGGAACTCGATGTCCTGCGCGACATTCGGGCAGTGTTTGCAGAGCGGGTTGAGCTAGGACCGACCCTCACATCACAGTTGCGATTAATGGCTGATGATCGCCGTGCCCGTTCCGTGGCGATCGAAGCCGGTGAGGCAAGCGAAACCGAGCTTGAGGCCCTCGCGGCCGAGCTTGAGGCCGCCGGGTTCAAAAGGAATTTGAAGCCCTTTCAACTGAGAAATCTCGCCCGCCTCATGCGTCTGCCGCATGCTGCGGACTTTTCGGTTCCTGGAGCGGGTAAGACGACGGTGGCGCTGGCGGCATTTGCTTTGGGTCGCGCTCGAGGAAGTATCGACCGTCTTATGGTCGTTGCGCCAATCGCCGCCTTCGGAGCCTGGGATGAGGATGCAGTCGCTTGCTTCAAAAAGCCACCGCGCGTTGTAATCTTTGGGGGTCCCGAAACAATTATCCCGCAAGACACGGAGATCCTGCTCTCAAATTACAATCGCGTCGCAAGCGATTATGACATTATCAGAGCCTTCGTAGCGAATGGGGCTGCCAAGGTTGTGCTCGACGAAGCCCATCGCGTGAAGCGCGGCGCTTCGGGGGTGCATGGTCGTGCTGTGTTGGATTTAGCCTATGCGGCTCATCGCCGAGACGTGCTAACTGGTACGCCGGCCCCCCAAGGCGCGCACGATCTAGTGGCTCTGGTGAAGTTCCTATACCCGGGCCAGGATCGCCAGATTCTTCCGAGGTCTGCTTACATCGAAAGGCTGGGGCGCGATCCGAATGTTCTCGGCGAGACTCACGCAGCGATTACGCGGTACTTCGTTCGAACTCCCAAGAGCGAGCTGGAGCTGCCTCCCACAACGTTCGAGGTTATCCGCAGACAAATGGGACCCATTCAAAACGCGATCTATGATGCGCTCGTGGGTCGCTACCGCGCCACTTTTTCGCTTCCCGACCGCGGTCGGCACGAGATGCAGCGCCTTGGCCGCATAGTAATGTACCTGCTCGAGGCCGCGACAAACCCCATGCTGTTAACGGCCGGTTCGGATGAGAGTGATGATCCAGGATTCCTTCACCCGCCGCTCGAGTTGTCGAGCAGCGAGCCGCTCGTCAACCTGCTACAAAGCTACAAAAACTTTGAGACGCCGTGGAAATACCAACAAGTGCTTTCCATTGTAGCGGCAGCAGCCGAACGCGGCGAGAAGGTCCTGATCTGGTCCAACTTCGTGCGCAACCTCAAGGTGTTGGCTCGCATGCTTGCGCAATATCAGCCGGCAATAGTGCATGGAGGGGTTCCCTCCGACGACGGTGCTCCCCCTGGCGACCTAACGCGCGAGAATGAATTTCGGCGGTTCCGACATGATGCCCACTGCGTTGCGCTCCTGGCAAATCCTGCAGCCTGCGGCGAGGGCATCAGCCTCCATCACTGGTGTCACAACGCTGTGTTCCTGGATAGGACGTTCAATGCGGGCCACTTCCTGCAGAGCCAGGATCGCATTCACAGGCTTGGGCTGTCGGCGGATGTAAAAACGCGCTTCACGCTACTCATCAGCTCGAACACCATCGACAATACGGTTGACGGAAGGCTTCACGACAAGGTCAGGGCGCTTTCCCGTTTGATGGATGATCCCGGCCTAGTCCAGATCTCACTACCTTCTCCAGATGAGGGCGAAGGCGGTGCACCTGCGTTCGAGGATGATTGGCAGGCCGTAGCCGCACACGTCGGAACCATAGATGTATGAGTTGCCAAGTCGCGGACGCTGTCATGCTGCCTTCCTGCTGGCCTACAGTGCGCGGCTGAGGCCTTCAGGTGACTTCAACTCTTGGGTGATATCCGCGAGCGGGAAGTCAACCATCATGGCCGCCTCAACTGACGTCCTAGGTACCGCGAGGCTGCTCGTAGATATCAACCTCGCTAGCATAACCGATGTCGTCGCGATCAATCCCGTACTTGCCGCTTTCGACAGCAAGGCTGATCGACATAGTCTGTTGGGCATTGCCCGTCTCTTGCTGCAGAGATGCCCTCCGGCGTGGATTGGAGCTGCAATTGTCGACGGGCGTCTGGCCCCAGAATTCATTCCCGACAGTGACCTAGAAGCCCTTTCCTGGGTTGGGCCGGACCTGGAACCGCTGCTCGTCGAAATACATCATCGGCTAACACGTGCGGCCTTTGACGAGCGCAGAAAGATGCTCGGCAATGCTGGCGAACTCGCAATCATGTCGGCCCTTCGTTATGAGAGATACTCACCGGTGCATGTGGCGCTCCTCTCTGATTGGTACGGCTACGACATTGAGAACCGTCGGGCCTCTGCTACCGAGCGCTTGGAGGTGAAGGCGTGCGTAAGAGCCACCGCAGACCGTGTATTCGTGTCGCGCAACGAATTCGACAAAGCAGCAAAGTTCGGGTCCGAATGGCGACTCATTCAGGTGATATTTTCGTCAAGTGTAATGGTGGAACGAACCATCATAGCCCCTCATGTAGAGGAGGTCCGTGAACTTAGCAGCGGCGCGCTCCAAGCGTTGGCTCCTGATCCATCGCCGACGTTCCAATGGACCGATTCCGCTGAATTTCGCCCGACCCCCGATATGTGGATTCCAAGCGCACTGCGCGTGGATAACACCTTCTCACTGGAGTGTAGGTAAGATGTGCGCGCCTCGTTGTCGCTTGCGCGTCCGGAGAACTGTAAGACCATCCATCTGGAAAGACCGCACATTCATAAAAGGCCCCGGTGCCTAGCAGTGTGATAGCCCGGGAGCAGATGGAGCGACGCATCGAGCTCAAACTGCCGCGGCTGATCGAGTTGCTGTTGTCGCGGCCGCTGGTCTCCACCACCATGATCCAGAAGGAGCTCAAGGTGACGCGACAGGGTGCCAATTTCGTTGCCGAGTTCACCCTGTCAATCTGCGCGAAATCACGGGAGGGCGCGATATCGGGCGTAGGGGTCGTTTGGCTATTCAGGTCGGATTTCATTGGTCTCCGTGGGCGAAAGATCGAGTGTCACGTGGCAACGTAGTAATCCTTGCTTTGCCTTGCCGGCGGCACGGCATGGGCCGTGATCAGACCGTCTCAGATGAATGAAGACCTTTTTTCGCTTTTGGCCAAGGTTTGCCGAAGGCTGTCAGGAAAAGGGCATCTGTCGCATTCATATCGCCATGAGGCAGTTTTCGGCATCCGTCACCGTGAGCTCTACGCCAACTTTCGGATGCATTATCTGATTCCGCGCTGTGATCGCTGCGGAAAGTAAGGGCCACCATGCCCGATTTGCGTCGAATTGTTTGTGCGAAAAACGCCACAATAGAAAATGCAGCCTTTCATCAATTGAACGGTATTTATGACGCAGTAAGATTATTGACGAACATGTTAGATCTTGAAACCGAGGTAAAGAAAGGGAGTCAGCCACTCCGGGATTTTTAAGAAGCATGCTTGCCCAGGAAGTCGGCGAGTCGGCGAGCAAGGCGGTCCGCGTCTTTCATCTCGCATTCCCAGATCACTAGGACCCGCCAT
>NZ_RZTC01000020.1:0-11344 GCF_004023165.1 Mesorhizobium sp. M7A.F.Ca.MR.176.00.0.0
AGCAACGATGCAGGGCGGGACAGCTTGATGGCGGCGTGGGTTGCCGTGTGCCGTTCCTCGCTGCCGACGGTTCCGTTTACAGGGGAGATGTACCATGAGCCTTCGTATCAACGACATTGCGCCGGATTTTACCGCCGAGACCACGCAAGGGACGATCAAATTCCATGATTGGATCGGCGACGGTTGGGCGATCCTGTTCAGTCACCCGAAGAATTTCACGCCGGTCTGCACGACCGAGCTTGGCACGATGGCGGGGCTCGAAGGCGAGTTCAAGAAGCGCAACGTCAAGATCATCGGCATTTCGGTCGATCCGGTCGAAAGTCACGGCAAGTGGCAGGACGACATCAAGACGGCGACCGGTCATTCGGTGAACTATCCGCTGATCGGCGACAAGGACCTCAAGGTCGCCAAGCTCTACGACATGCTGCCGGGCGGTGCCGGCGAGACGTCGGAGGGCCGCACGCCCGCCGACAACGCCACAGTGCGCTCGGTCTACGTCATCGGACCGGACAAGAAGATCAAACTGGTGCTGACCTACCCGATGACCACGGGGCGCAATTTCGATGAGATCCTGCGCGCGGTCGATTCCATGCAGCTCACCGCCAAGCATCAAGTGGCGACGCCGGCGAACTGGAAGCAGGGCGAGGACGTGATCATCACCGCGGCCGTTTCCAACGAGGATGCAATCAAACGCTTCGGCGCTTATGAGACCATCCTGCCGTATCTGCGGAAGACCAAGCAGCCGTCGGCCTGACCGCTCGGAACAGTTTTGGCTTTCCTGTCGCCGCGAGCGAAAGGATACTTGACTGGCTCACCCGAGCGGACAACCATGCTCCTCTCGGGTGTCGTCAGAGAAAATCATTCCTGGCGACCGAGAGTTGGGGAAGCCGGAATTGGACGTAGCTTTGGCCAGGCCGCAGGTCAGCGGCTTCTATGACAAGCCGACCGGCGCCATCCAGTATGTCGTCGCCGACCAGGCGACGAAGCGATGCGCCATCATCGATCCGATCCTTGATTTCGACGAGAAATCCGGTGCTACGACAACGACGAATGCCGATGTCCTGCTCGACTTCGTCAGCGAGCAGGGACTGAGCGTCGAATGGATCCTCGACACCCATCCGCATGCCGACCATTTCTCGGCGGCGCATTACTTGAGAGAGAAGACCGGCGCGCCGACGGCGATCGGCGACAGGGTCATCGAGGTCCAGAAACTGTGGAAAGCGATCTACAACTGGCCGGATTTTCCCGCCGACGGTTCGCAGTGGGACAGGCTGTTTAGAGAAGGCGAAACCTTCCAAGTGGGTACCCTTCCGGTCAAGGTGCTGTTCTCGCCCGGACACACGCTGGCCTCGATCACCTATGTGATCGGCGATGCCGCCTTCATCCACGACACGCTGTTCATGCCCGACAGCGGCACGGCGAGGACGGACTTTCCCGGCGGCAGTGCCGCGCGGCTCTGGCGCTCGATCCAGGACATATTGGCGCTGCCGGACGAGACGCGGGTGTTCGTCGGCCATGACTATCAGGCCGGCGGCCGCGAGCCTTTGTGGGAAAGCACGGTCGCCATACAGAAGGCTACCAACATCCATCTTGCCGCCGCCTGCAGCGAGGCCGAGTTCGTCGCCCTGCGCGAGGCGCGCGACAGGACGCTGCCGATGCCGCGGCTGATCCTGCATGCGCTGCAGGTCAACATGAATGGCGGGAGGCTGCCCGAACCCGAAGCCAATGGCCGGCGGTACCTGAAGTTTCCGCTGGACGGGCTTTGAGGGGCCGTTGGTGAAGCTGCCAATCTCGACCCTTGCGGGGGAGATTGGCTGTCGCCCCCGTTCGCCAACTCCCAATCAGCCACAAAAAAGGCGGCGCCAGGTTTCCTGGCGCCGCCTTGATTTTTTGTTGCCTTAGCTAACCTTACGCCGCCGGCTGCGCCTCAATCGTGCGCAGCGCCTGGGTCTGGCGCTTGGCGGCGGCCTTGACCGCGTCCTGCACCTTCTCGAAGGCGCGCACCTCGATCTGGCGCACGCGCTCGCGGCTGATGTCGAACTCGGACGACAGCTCTTCCAGCGTCAGCGGCTCTTCGGCGAGGCGACGGGCCTCGAAGATGCGCCGCTCGCGCTCGTTGAGCACGGCAAGAGCGCCCGACAGCATGCCGCGCCGGTTTTCCAGCTCGTCCTGCTCGATCAGCATCTCTTCCTGGCTTTCGTGGTCGTCGACCAGCCAGTCCTGCCATTCGCCGGATTCGCCTTCGCTGGCCCGGATCGGGGCGTTGAGCGAGGCGTCGCCGGACAGGCGGCGGTTCATCGACACCACTTCGGCTTCGGAAACGTTCAGCCTTGTGGCGATCTCGGTGATCTGGTCGGGCTTCAAGTCGCCGTCGTCGAGCGCCTGGATCTTGCCCTTCACCTTGCGCAGGTTGAAGAACAGGCGCTTCTGGTTGGCGGTCGTGCCCATCTTGACCAGGCTCCACGAGCGCAGGATGTACTCCTGGATCGAGGCCTTGATCCACCACATGGCATAGGTCGCGAGGCGGAAGCCACGCTCGGGTTCGAATTTCTTGACGGCCTGCATCAGGCCGACATTGCCTTCCGAGATCACTTCACCGATCGGCAGGCCATAGCCGCGATAGCCCATGGCGATCTTGGCGACGAGCCTGAGGTGGCTGGTGACGAGCTTGTGCGCAGCGGAGGTGTCTTCATGCTCGGCATAACGCTTGGCGAGCATGTACTCTTCCTGCGGCTGCAGCATGGGAAAGCGGCGGATTTCTTCCAGGTAGCGGCTGAGGCCGCCTTCGCCGGAAACGATACTGGGTAGTGACTGGGCCATGATAGCGCCCCCTCTCTATTGGAGTGATGCCCCCGAAACGCGGCGGGCATGTGACGCGAGCACCAAAAGGCTCGCCCGCGACATCAGATCTTATACAGGAACAAAACCAGAAAAGACAGGCATTTGTTCAACACGAAACAGTGTGTCACGCTGAAGTGAACAATGTCAGTCAGGTTTTTTGGATGGCGGGTTCAGAGCTTGCGGAAGCCGCCGACGAGTTCCTCCATGTCCCTCGGTAACGGCGCCTCGAACCTCATCGTTAGATGGGTAGTGGGATGGCGAAATGCAAGGAGCCAGGCATGCAAAGCCTGCCGGGGAAATGCCTTGACCTGGCTTTTCAGCGGTTCGGGCAGCCGGTTGGCCTTGGTGCGGAAGGCTTGGCCGTAGTCGGGGTCGCCGATCACCGGATGGCCGATATGCGCCATGTGGACACGGATCTGGTGGGTGCGGCCGGTCTCCAGCCGGCATTCGACCAGGCTGGCCGTGGCGAACTCCTGTTGGCTCTCGCCGAAGCGCTCCTGCACGGCGAAGTGGGTGACCGCATGGCGGGCGTCGTCGCGTCCTTCCGGCACCACGGCACGGCGCACGCGGTCGGCGGCGCGGCCGAGCGGCGCGTCGACCCTTCCGGTCGGCCTCTGCGGTATGCCCCAGACCAGCGCCAGATAGGCACGCTTCAAGTCGCCGGTCAGGCCGTGATCGGCGAAAGCCTCGGACAGTGACTTGTGGGCGCGGTCGGTCTTGGCGACGACCATGACGCCGCTGGTCTCCTTGTCGAGGCGGTGGACGATGCCCGGCCGGCGCACACCCCCGATTCCTGAAAGGCTGTCGCCGCAATGATGGATCAGCGCATTGACCAGTGTGCCGGTCCAGTTGCCCGCTCCGGGGTGCACGACAAGCCCGGCCGGCTTGTTGATGACGATCAGTTCGTCGTCCTCATAGAGTACATCGAGTGCGATGTTCTCGCCCTGCGGCTCCGCCGGCTCCGGCTCCGGCATGGTAACCGACACGCTCTCGCCCGGCGCCATCTTGCGCTTGGTCTCGTCGACGGGCTTGCCGTCGACCGAGACCGCGCCCTGCCTGATCAGCATCTGCACGCGGCTGCGTGACATGTCCGGGCCAAGGCTTGCGGCCAGCCACACGGGTCGAGGCGCAGGCCGGCCGCATCCGCGCCCGCCACCAGCACTGTCGGTTCCGCCTCTATCAATTCAGGGGCCTCTTCGCTATGAGCGCTCATTGAAAAACCGTTCCGGAACTGTTTTGCCATGGCCAGCCCGATCGCCGAAGAAGACCAGGATAAGCCGCTCGACCCCGAGGTCGAAAAGGTGCGCAGGAAACTCGTCCGCTTCGTCGGGATCAATCTCGGCCTGCTGTTCCTCGCCCTTATGGTGGTGATCGGCGCCCTTGTCTACAAAGCGCGCAATGCACCGCCGGCGAACCCGCCGCTGGCCGGCGATATCCAGACACCCGCCGGCGAACCGGTCAACGGCGACATCGTGCTGCCGGTCGGCGCCACGGTGGTCAGCCAGTCGCTGTCCGGCAATCGTGTCTCGATCGACGCCGAGCTTGCCGACGGCAGCCGCACGATCTTCGTCTACGACATCACCGAGCGACGCCTGATCGGCCGCTTTGCGATCCGCAACAAGTGACCGAGCCGCAACGATGAACGGCAGCAGGCCAATGAGCAAGCCTCAGGCATGAGCGGGTTCGCCGAGCATCGCCGCATCGCCACGGTCGCCCTGGTCGTCGCCAATTATGACGAGGCGATTGCCTGGTATGTCGAGCGGCTGGGCTTCCTGCTCGTCGAAGATGTCGATCTCGGCGGCGGCAAGCGCTGGATCACGGTCGCGCCGGCCAACGGGCAGGGCGCCAGGCTGCTTCTGGCCGAAGCGTCCGACGAGGCGCAAAGGCAGAGCATCGGCAACCAGACCGGCGGGCGTGTCTTCCTGTTCCTGGAAACCGACGACTTTGCCCGCGACCATGCGGCGATGCTGGAGAAGGGCGTCGAATTCCGCGAAGCACCGCGCTTCGAGCCCTATGGCACGGTGGCGGTTTTCGCCGATCTGCATGGGAATCTCTGGGATCTGATCGAGCCGAAACGCTAGGCTTGCGGACGGCTTTTCCCCGATACGACAAAGCCAGCGAAGCCCAGTTGCTTTTTCCCAGCGCTCAGCCTATATCGCCGGTTCTTGAACGCGCCCATCGTCTAGCGGTCAGGACACCGCCCTCTCACGGCGGGAACAGGGGTTCGATTCCCCTTGGGCGTACCAAGTTTTTCGACAAATTCGCAGGATGCCGCCGATTTCGTTTCTGAAGTCGACGACCCTCGATACTGGCCTTCATTTCATTCGTCTGGCAAATGTTAACGGACCCGAAACCGAGAACCTTAACGCCCCCGCAACTCACGACGATATATTAGTTGCCGCTTTAGTAGCTGTAGGAGGTCGACATGAAGAAAATAGCCTGTCGTTTCGCTTGGGACGAGTCGGCCGCGACCGCGATCGAGTATG
The DNA here is from genome assembly GCF_004023165.1 of Mesorhizobium sp. M7A.F.Ca.MR.176.00.0.0. Lineage (NCBI taxonomy): Bacteria > Pseudomonadati > Pseudomonadota > Alphaproteobacteria > Hyphomicrobiales > Phyllobacteriaceae > Mesorhizobium > Mesorhizobium sp. M7A.F.Ca.MR.176.00.0.0. Next base: position 5,328 of record NZ_RZTC01000020.1, read on the forward strand.
GCTTGATCGCGGCTCTTATCGCGCTGGCGATCATCACCGGCGCCGGGGCGCTGGGCAATTCGCTCAACGGAATCTTCACGAACGTCGGCACTACGGTCAACAGCAGCGGCTCGTAAGTCGGTATCTCATTCGGTCGGCCGTCGGCCGGATCGTCGACCCTCAGCCTCCAAAAGCGTAGCGTGTACGCCCTTCCGATGTCCGGGCATCGGAAGGGCGGCGCACTCTCAATCATCCGGCTTATCCGTTGCGTCGCCGCGTTCGTCGCTTCTGGCGCTGCGGCCCTGTTTGCATTAGCATCACGTCACGGATCCTGAGGTTCGGCTCCGGCGGCGCGCAGAACGCCGCGCTGCCCGGACGGCCAGTTCATGCCGTGGGGGAGGAATGCCAATGCAGAAGCTGCAGTCGCAGGGCGTTCATCACATCACGCTGGTCGGCGCCGGGCGCCAGACCTCTATCGATTTCTGGGAAGGCGTGCTCGGCATGCCGTTCATCTTCGAACAGCCCAACCTCGACAAGCCGAGGGAAAGCCATCTCTATTTCGATCCCGGCGACGGCCGGCTGATCACCATCTTCACCGACGAGAGCCGCACACCGGAGAAGCGGCGCACGCCGACCGATCCGGGCTGTGTCCACCACATCGCCTTTTCGGTGTCGCGCGTCACCTTCCTGCAGGCGGTCTCCCGTCTTGACGAGCGCGGCATCAAGCACAGCGGCGTCAAGGATCGCGGTTTCATGGATTCGATCTATTTCGAGGATCCGCTCGGCCTGCTGATCGAAGTGGCGTCCTACCGCTTCGAACCGCCAGCGGGCTTCACCCACGCCGATGTGCTGATGGAAGCGCACAGGCTGCGGGTCGCGCGCGGCGACTACAACATCGCCGAAGTGCATCTCGCCGATGCGATCCAGGCGCTCGTCGAACGTTCCCGCGCCACCTTGTCGGACGATCGGGCGCCGAAGAACCCATACTGAACAGACCAGAGGGAGGAACAAGATGGCCAAGACAGCGACGAAGACTGCCGGGAAATCCGCGGCGAAAGCTGCGGCAAAGCCAAAAGCCAAGGCGGCCGCCAAGCCTGCGGTGAAGGCGACGGCAAAAGCCGCGCCCAAGGCCAAGCCGGCCAAGAAGCCGGCGTTGAAGCTCAGCATGCTGAAGCCCAGCGTCAACAACATGACCGTGCGGGTGTTTGCGCGCGCGGCCGGTTTCGACCATGCCGAGACCGATGCCTGGGGCCACACCCGTTCGCCGGAGTTCATGGCGCGAAATCCCGCCCATTTGACACCGATGATCGAGGACAAGGGCCTCCCCAGAGGCGTGCTGTGGGAAAGTTGCGCCATCATGCAGTATCTCGCCAACAAGCACGGGCTGGAGAAATTCTATCCGAAGGCGCCGGCCAAGCGGGCGATGGTCGACAGTGCCATGTTCTACCTGATCGGCACGCTCTACCCCTATGTGGCACGCGCCACCTATCCGGCGCTCGGCTTCCCACAATATGCCGGCGAGGTCGGCCACAGCGACGCGCACCCCGACAGGAAGTCGGAGGCCCAGAAGGCGGCGATGGCGGCGATCGCCGAGCCGCTCGAAGTGTTTCACAGCTTCTTCAGGGACGGCAAGCCGTTCATCGGCGGCAAGCATCCTTCAATCGCCGATATCCGCTTGGCGGCGACGCTCGAATTCCTGGCCGTCGTCGACTATGCCTTGCCCAAGTGGGCGAAGGACTATGTGGCGGCGATCGAGAAGACGCTCGGCAAGGCTTATAGCGAGCCGGCCGGCGATGTGCGCGGCTACATCGCCCATGTGAAGTCGCAGGCCAAGGCCTGAGGTTAAGGATACGTTAACCAAAGCCCTGTCTACTGCAGGCAATTCGCTTTCGGCCCGCGACCACGGATGTACTGGCGCAGAACGTCGTAGCGATAGGAAAGGTCGGCGCAATGCCGACCTTTTTGCTTTTGCACGCCATCGCCAAGTGCGAATTGGCACGCAGGCCTCGTCCAGTGTCGCTTTTTTGGCGTCAACTTTTGTCGAGAGATATTGTCATTGCCGGCGTTGGCCCTACCATCCATCTCGGCAGTCCGGCATGGATTGTCGGTCAGTATGAGACGAGGGCTGGCGATGAAAAGCGTTGCGAGACGGATTGCGGTTGCGGGCGTGATGCTGGCAACCGCTGTCCATGCTTCGAGTGCAGCCGAACTCAACACGATGGACGATGTCGGGGCAGCGATCCAGGCATGCTGGACACCGCCGGCGGACGCCGGGACCGCCAGCGTCACCTTGAGCTTCAGCTTCAAGCGGGATGGCACGCTGATCGGCCCGCCGAGGCCGACGGCCATTAAAGTGGATGGTGATGCCAAAGCGAAGAAATCGTTTGTCGATGCCGCGACAGCGGCCCTGCAGGATTGCCTGCCCCTGACTTTCTCGGCGAAGCTGGCGCAAGGGGTCGCTGGCAACGTGTTTACGTTGCAATTCGCTTCTCCAAAATAGGCGCCGCTGCCGGTTCAGTGGTGACTGCGCCTGGCCTCCGCGTGCCGGGCAAGATCGGGCGTCTCGAAGACGTAGTCGCTCCAGGCTGATTCAGGAACCTGGCCGGCCAGATAGCATTCCAGCAACAGGCTTTGCTCGGGATTGAGTGGCCTTGGCGCGCGCTGGTCCAGCCCCAGCGAGTGAAACAGGTTTCTTGTCAGGTCGGAGACGGTGAAGTGGATCGACATCTGCGTTCTCCTTTTGGTCCTTCAACGCGGAAGACCGGGCAAAGGTTTCGAACGCCTGGCGATAATGCGCATTGATCTTGGTCCGTTGCGCTGCAGGTCCTCGGCGATGGTCAGGCTTGCGCTTTCTTTCGAGGTTCGTCTCAATCTTGAAATAAAAATGCAATATCGAATTTACATGAGGTGACGTAGTACAATAGACAATAGGTCATTCATGTCGAAATTCGTTAGATTATTAGGAACTACTCATGTAACCGAAGCTTGCTGAAGTCATGGACTCTAAATTCCAGGTTCTCCGCAAAAAGGACCAGTTGTCCCGATGATCCGTTTCTGGCCTTCCATGGTGATCGCATTTATTTCTCTGGCGGCAGTTTTGTTCGGTACGCTTTCGTCCTACGCGGACAGCTGCGGCGCGATCAGAAGCCAGTTGCTTTCGGCTGGCCGCAGCGGCGGGGCGAGCCCGGAGCTTGCCCAGTTGCGCCGGCAACTTGCAGCCATCCAGACTATCGAGAGACAGCGCCAGTGCACGGCGAAGAGTTCGCTTGGTGGTCTCTTCAACGCTTGCGCCGATCTCGCCAGGAGCCGCTCGGATGTGCAGCGCCGGATCGCTGCCGCTGGGAATTCGGGCCGCGACACAGCGGGCCTGCAGGCGCGCCTCGTCGCGCTTGGCTGTGCGCCTTCGGCAAAGCAACGGCCTGTGCGCGCCGCGCCCAGCACCCAATCGGCGAGCACCACGTTCGCCGGCAATGCGATGCTGTTTTGCGTGCGTCTGTCGGACGGATATTTCTTCCCGGCGCCAAAGTCGCAATTCGCCGCCAGCGGCGATCTGAAGGAGACGGTCGATCAATGCCGTTACATCTGCGATGACCCCGGCGTCGACCTCTACACGTTGAACGACGCTAGCCTCGAGACCGACCAGATGACCGCGCTCGACACGCGCAAACCCTATACCGAGCTGCCGGCAGCCTTCAGATATCGCGATGATGCGAATTTCAAGGCATGCGACGTCAAGCGCTACTACCAGCGGGTCACCGAACTGCGAGCCAGGACCGTGACGCCCGCCAACATGCGCAACGCCATTATTCCGTTGCCGACGGCGAAGCCGGATCTCGGCACGGTTGCGGCCGTCCCCGGGATCGATGCCGAAGCCCCAGGTGCCGCCCAGCACCTTTCGATCGAGGCCGGCGAGCGGCCGGTGCGCTTGGTCGGCCCGGCATTTTTCCCGGCCGAATGATCGCCGGTCTTGCGATCACCGGCGGCGGCGTGCCTGCTGCTATGCGGCTGCGCGATCCGTCTGGAACAGAGGGGCGCTCACGGCGTTGTGATCGACATCAGCCGGGAGGAACGCCATGGCTACGTTCAGGGAAATGCGGGTGCTGGAGATCGTCGAAGACGACTCGCTGACCACCGAACAGAAAATCGCCGAACTGCGCGAGATCGAATCCGAGGCGCGTGGGTTGCAGCGGGCTGCCTCGGAGGGTCCAATGGACGACGATGACGGTTGGCAGGAAGATCTGCGTCAGGTTCGTCTTGCACTCGACAAACTCGGAGCGAAGGAGCCGAAAAAAGGCGCTGCTTCCCTGTGAAGGCCGGTTCGCCGAGCTATCCGCGGATCGCGTTTGTTTGACCGAATCCCGCTTTTAAGAGACCAAGCTCCAATCTAATCGCAGACCATGCGAGCTCTCTTGCCAGGCTCGCTGATGTTCCTGCAGGTCAGCGACTTCGCCGGCGCCGATAGGGACGCCGACGCAGGCAACCTCGTCTGGTGCCGTTTCGGTGCGGCATGGCTGACCTTGCGCTCGGAAAAACGCCGGGGCGGCTGCGGCGCCACCGGAAAAGCGCCGTTTTCGACCTCGGATTGGCCGTAGTCGACATTCGGTGGCGGCCGATCCCAGATGCGCCGGACATCGAGCGGTCTCGGGATGACGACCGTGCCGTCATAACTGCGCGAGCAACCGCCGCCGAAAAGCAGCGCCAGCCCCATGAAAAAAGGCACAATCCGTCCAAGCATCAGCAATACCCCTGCCGTTGCTTATATAGCGGGTTCGACCCCGCCGACAACCGGGCGGAATGGAGCTAACTGACCGTTAAGGTTAGCGGATCCTTAATGCTTCTCGGGCACATTTTGCCGACGAACCGCGGAGGAGGGTTCGGCCTTGGTTTTCGGGGTGGGGACGGCATGGCGGAAGCGAACGAAACAATCAGCGCGCGCGGCAAGCGCGCGCCTCGCAGATCCACAGCGCATGGCGACGATGCATCATCGTCCGCCTCTTGCATGGATTCGAACGATGCGCTTCGCCAACTCGTCGAAGCCGGTTCCGACTGGGTCTGGGAGACCGACGCCGAACTGCGCTTCTCCTGGCTCTCGCAAAATTACCAGGCAGCCACCGGCATCGATCCGGCAAACGTGCTTGGCCGGTTCCGCTTCGACTTCCTCAATCAGGTCCTGAACGGCGATCGTAGTGGCGCCGCGCATTTGGAGGATCTGCAGGCGCACCGGCCTTTTCGCGACTTCGTCTACGAACTCAAGGGTGGCAGCGCCGACTGTCGCTGGGTCTTGACATCAGGCTTTCCGAAGTTCGACGACGAAGGAAGATTTGCCGGCTATCGCGGAATCGGCCGCAACGTCACGGCATTGGCCGGCGCCTTCAAAGGTCCGGGGCCGGAACCATCGGCCGACGGCGAGCCCGACCAGCATCTGGCCGACCTCGAGCGGACGATGGACGCCATGCACATGGGCGTCGTGCTCCTCGACGCCAGGCTCGACACGCTGATCGTCAACAAGGCCTATCGCGACCTCTCGAGGATTCCGGACGGCGCTGTCGGCGTCGGCGCTCCGTTCAGCCTGTTGATGGAGCTCAACCGCCGCAGCGGCATCTATGGCGACATCGACGAACGGCAATGGCAGCGCTACCTTGCCACTCGTCTCGAGGAGATTCGCGCCGGATCCGTCGCGCCGCGCGAATTTGTCCATGCCAACGGCAGGACGATGATGTTCTCGGTGACGGCGCTGTCAGGTGGCAAGCGGCTGCTGACCTATTATGAGGTCACCGAGATCAAGCAACGCGATGCGGAGATCAAAAGCGCGAACGCCAAGATCGCCGAGACCTTCGCCAGTCTCCGCACCATGGTCGACCAGATGCCGATCGGTGTCCTCGTCCTCGACGCCGATATGCGCACCGAGATCATCAACCGTGCTTTCTATGATTTCTGGCAGATCGACGCCCGGCGCGCCGAGATCGGCTGCAGCTTCCGCGATCTGATGGACGCCAGCCGCGACATCGATCCGTTTGGTGCCGACGATGCATCATGGC
>NZ_RZTC01000020.1:11353-69194 GCF_004023165.1 Mesorhizobium sp. M7A.F.Ca.MR.176.00.0.0
TCATGGCAGCGGCATATCGCCGAGCGCGAGGCGGAAATCAGGGCCGGGATCGCCGCGGCGCGGCAGTTCCCGCGCAATGACGGCCGCACCCTGATCTCGTCGATGGCGCCGCTGGCCGGCGGCAAGCGGCTGATCTCCTATGTCGACGTCACCGACATGAAGGACCGGGAGGCCGAACTTGCCGACGCGCTGGAGAAGGCGCGGCTGGCGGAGGCGGTGATCAACGCCGTCAAGGATCCGATCTTCGTCAAGGACGACCATCTGCGCTTTGTCTTCGTCAACGAGGCGTTCGCGGCTCTGTTTGGCCAGACGCCGCAAGCCATGCTCGGCAAGCCCGGCGGCGATTTCCTCCCAGCGAACGCTGTCGCGCTTTTCGAGCAGAGCGAAGGTGAGGTCCTTTCGACCGGGCGGCCGTACGAAGTGGAAGAGAATTTCGAGGTCGATGGCGCCAGCCGATCGCGTATCGTCAGGAAGAGCCGCGTCGGCATGGCCAGCGGCCGCAACTATGTTGCCGGCTTCCTGTTCGATATTTCCGAAATGAAGCGCCGCGAGACGGAAGCGCAGGATGCGCGCAAGCATCTCGCCAGCGTGCTGGAATCCTTGCCGGCCGCCGTGATCATCTACGATCGCGACGACAGGTTCGTTTTCGCCAACCGCAAGATCCAGGATACGCTGCCGGCCTTGAAGCCGGCATGGCAGCCCGGCTGCACATTCCGCGAGGCACTCGTTCTGGGCCATGCGAACGGCTATTTCCGCGACAGCGGCGATCCACAAGTCGACCAGCTCTACGACAGCGACCATGACCGCTGGCTGGATGCGATCCTCGCCCGCTACCGCTTGCCCAATTCCTGCTACGAGCGTCATAACCCCGACGGCCGCTGGTACCAGGTCTACGACATGCGGACCGATGATGGCACCTTCATCGGTGTTCGCGTTGACATCTCCGAGATCAAGAGCCGCGAGGCGGCATTGCGCGATTCGATGCGCCAGATCGACCTGTTCCGGCACGTGATGGACGAGTTGCCGGTGGCCGCCTTCATCAAGGCGCAGGACCTGAGCATAGAATTCGTCAACAAGGCCTGGTGCGCGATCACCGGCTTGGCCAAGGAGGATGTCATCGGCCGCACCGACCGGCAGTTGTTCGGTGCGCAGGACGCCGATGGCTACAGCCATGACGACACGCAAGTCGTCGTGACGGGCGCCGTCAAGGAGGTCGAGGAACCCGTCACCCATCGCGACGGTACGGTTCGGCAGTTGATGACGCGCAAGAGCCGCCTGGTGACGCTGGACGGGTCGGTGCATCTGGTCGGTTCGAGCACCGACATCACCGACGTCAAGGCGCGCGAGCGTGCGCTGGAAGAAAGCATGCGCGAGAACGAGGTGTTCCGCAGCCTGATCGACAACGTGCCGGTATCGATCTACGCCAAGCGCTCCGATCTCCGGCAGTTCTATGTCAACAAGGGCTGGTCCGATCTCACGGGCTTCAGCAAGGAAGAGGCTATCGGCAAGACCGACATCGAGATTTTCGGGCCGGATGGCGAGGCTTTCGTCAATGGCGACCTCGCCGTGCTGCGCACCGGCGAAACCCAGGAGGTCGAAGAGACGGTGACGTTGGCCGACGGCAGCGTCAGGCATCAATTCGCCCGCAAGGGCGCGATGATCGCCTCCGACGGCTCGCTCTATCTGATCGGCTCGACCACCGACATCACCGAGCTGAAGATGCGAGAGGCGGAACTACGCGAAGCGCGTCAGCGCGCCGTGCTCGCCGACCGCGCCAAGTCGGAATTCCTCGCCAATATGAGCCATGAGATCCGCACGCCGATGAACGGCGTGCTCGGCATGGCCGAGCTGCTGGCCAAATCGGACCTCGACCCGAAACAGAAGACGTTTACCGACATCATCGTGAAATCGGGCAATGCGCTGCTCACCATCATCAACGACATCCTGGACTTCTCCAAGATCGATGCCGGTCAGCTGGTGCTCGATCCGGCGCCCTTCAATCTGGCCGAGGCGATCGAAGATGTGGCGACGCTGGTGTCGACACGAGCCAAGGAAAAAGACCTCGAGCTGATCGTTCGTCTCGAACCTCGGCTCGAGAGCCTGTTCGTCGGTGATGTCGGCCGTATCAGACAGATCGTCACCAACCTGCTCGGCAACGCGGTGAAATTCACCGATGAAGGCCATGTGCTGGTCGACGTCACCGGCGAGAGGGTTCCAACCGGAACGAAGCTGACGATCTCGGTCACCGATACCGGTATCGGTATCCCCGAGGAAAAACTGAAACTGGTGTTCGAGAAATTCAGCCAGGTCGACACCTCTTCGACGAGGCGGCACGAGGGAACCGGCCTCGGTCTTGCCATCACCTCACGGCTCGTCGAGCTGATGGGCGGCGATATCGGTGTCGAAAGTGCGGAAGGCAAGGGCTCGACCTTCTGGTTCACGGTGACGCTGCCGAGGGCCGGACAGCAGAACGGACAGCGCATCATGCCGATCGACGTGACCGGTGCGCGTGTACTGATCGTCGACGACAATGCCGTCAATCGGGCCATCCTGACCGAACAGATGACATCGTGGACGTTCGATTCCTGCGCGGCCGAAAGCGGCGCCGAAGGCCTCAAGGTGCTGATCGCCGCCGCTGCCTATGGTGTCCCGGTCGACTGCGTCGTGCTCGACTACCAGATGCCTGGAATGAGCGGCGCCGAAATGGCGCGGATCGTGCGCAGCACCGCCGGCCTTGCCGGCACGCCGATCATCATGCTGACCTCGGTCGACCAGTCGCTCGCCAACACCAGCTATCGCGATCTTGGCATCGATGCCCAGCTGATCAAGCCGGCGCGCTCTTCGGTGCTGCTGGAAACGCTGGTCGCCACCATCCAGCGGCATCGCCACAACACGAGCGGCAGCGACGCGCAGCCGCTCGCAGCCGACGTCGCTGCGAGCAATGTGACGCGGCCGCAGCCCTCGGCGCCGTCCGAACAGCGGGCGCTGCTGCAGCCGCCCTCCATTCGCCCCAGGCCACCGGTGGCGGCTGGCGGCGACAGGCTGGATATCCTGGTGGCCGAGGACAATGAGGTGAACCAGATGGTGTTCACCCAGATCCTCGGCGAGACCGGTTATGGTTTCGAGATCGTCGGCAATGGCCGCAAGGCGCTCGACGCCTTCGGCCGGTTCAACCCGTGCATGATCCTGATGGATGTCTCCATGCCGGAGATGAACGGTCTCGAAGCGACCGCCGCCATTCGCCGGCTGGAGGAAGAAACCGGCACGCATGTGCCGATCGTCGGCGTCACCGCGCATGCGCTGAAGGGCGACCGCGAGCGCTGCCTGGAGGCAGGCATGGACGACTATCTGCCCAAGCCGATCAGTCCCCGGGCGTTGCTCGAGAAGGTCGAGCGCTGGGTCGGCGCCAGCCGGCAGGCGCAGCGCAACGCCGGGTAAGGCCGGCTCTGCCCGAGTACCGGGAATACGGCGAAGATTCGCGCCCCTGTCAGCGGCCAAGACTATGGTGCGATCGCACCATATGAAAGGCGGCATCCAGCCGAGACAATGGCGACATTCGAATTCCGCTCTTCCCAGTTACGGGCGGGAGCAGCGACCGCCGGCATGAGACAGCGTCAACCTACCCCAACGGACCTGTTTTCGGCGATGGCCCGGCCACGACACCGTCTGGCTGAGAGCAACGCGCTCCCGTCCGGCTTTTCTTCATAAAGGCCGGCTGATCCCCAAATCGCCGGCCAGCCTCGACCGAATCGAGCAAGTCCCTGATTCCGGTGACAAAGCGGGGCTGCGTCGGGAGTGCCGGCCAGGCGGCATTCTGCTCATCCCGATGAGGCGTTACCGGGGTGACATCAAACTGTCATGCGACTGTTATAATCGAAGGCTATTGGCCTCAGCGGGCGCCGACTGACGAGCGCCGAGAGACCATCTTCCGAACAGGAGCAGGCCACATGAAGAAATTCCTCTATACGGCGTCGGCCGCTGCGCTTGCGCTCGCCGCGACGTCCGGCTTCGCCGCCGCGCGCGACCAGATCCAGGTCGCCGGATCATCGACCGTGTTACCTTATGCCAAGATCGTCGCCGAGCAGTTCGGCGAAACATTCACCAACTTCAAGACCCCGGTCGTCGAATCCGGCGGCAGCGGCGCGGGCATCAAGGAATTCTGCAAGGGCGTCGGCGAAGACACCATCGACATCGCCAATTCGTCGCGTCCGATCAAGGCGGACGAACTCAAGTCCTGCGCCGACGCCGGCGTGAAGGAAGTCCAGGAAGTCCGGATCGGCTATGACGGCATCGTCTTCGCCACCGACATCAAGGGCCCGGATTGGGCGCTGGTTCCCGCCGACATCTACAAGGCGCTCGCGGCCAAGCTGGTCGTCGACGGCAAGCTCGTCGACAATCCGAACACCAAGTGGAGCCAGGTCAATCCGAAGCTGCCCGACTGGGACATCGCCGCCTACATTCCGGGCGAAAAGCATGGCACGCGCGAAGTGTTCGAGACCAAGCTTCTCGATGCCGGCTGTGACAAGGCTGCTCTCAAGGCCGCCGGCATTGCCGACGACAAGGAAATCGGCAAAACCTGCATCGCCATCCGCAAGGACGGCAAGGCCGTCGACATCGATGGCGACTATACCGAGACGCTCGCCCGCATCGACTCCAACAAGACCGGCGTCGGCGTGTTTGGCCTCGCCTTCTATGAGAACAATGCCGACAAGCTGAAGGTCGCCACCGTGGAAGACGTCGTGCCTTCGACCGAGACGATCGCCAGCGGCAAGTATCCCGTCTCGCGCCCGCTGTTCTTCTACGTCAAGAAGGCGCATCTGGGCGTCGTTCCCGGCCTCAAGGAATATGTCGAGTTCTTCCTTGACGACCAGATGGTTGGCCCGGAAAGCCCGCTCGCCGAATACGGCCTCGTTGCGGCTCCGGATGCCGAGCGTCAGGCCCAGCGTGACGCTTTCGCCGCCGGAAAGTCGATGTAATCAGCTGCCGAACCGGGGTGCGGGCCAAATCCCGCGCCCCGGTTTCATCGCAGGCCGCAATGGCGGCTGCGTAAGAATTTCTCTTGGGGTGGGTCCATGTCGTCCTTGCTCGTACTGGCCATCGTCGTTGCCGTCGGCCTGGTTGCCTTTTTCATCGGTCGGCAACGTGCCGCGGCCCAGGACAATGGCAAGGTCAAGCCGCATTCGCGCGCCCACTATCATGGCTGGTGGGCCTTCCTGCTCGCCGTTCTGCCTGCTCTTTTGCTGCTTGCCGTCTGGACCGTCGGGTCTTCCGTCTATCTGGACCGACACATTCACACTGCCTTGCCCGAGCGCACCGTCGACAGCAAGGTTGCCAGTGAGGCACTGGATGTCAGCCTGGTAAAGAGCCTCGCCAGGGGCCTGCGCAAACTCGATGCAGGCACACTGGCCGCAATGCCGGCCAGCTTTGCCGAGCTGCAGCCGCTGCTCGCCGCCAAGGGTGTGGCACTGGCGAGCGACACGCAGGATTACATGATCCCGATCGCCATCGAGGCGAACAAGGTCCAGGACCGGCTCGGCCTGTTCGGCGCCATTGTCATTCTCGTTTCCTCGATCGCCGGCGCCTTCTATGCGCTCAGGCAGATCGAGCCGCGCGCCAGGGCCCGCAACAATGTCGAGAGGCTGATGCTGTGGGGGCTGCTTGCCGCCTCCACCATCGCCATCCTGACCACCATCGGCATCGTGCTTTCGATGCTGTTCCAGACGATCACCTTCTTCGAAAGCGTCTCGCCGATGAGTTTCTTCTTCGGCACCGTCTGGGATCCGCGTTTTGCCGCTGCCGGTTCGGGCGGCAGCCAGGGCCAATTCGGCCTGATCCCGCTTCTTGCGGGCACGCTCTACATCGCCGCCGTCGCGCTGCTGGTTGCGGTGCCGGTCGGGCTGATGTCGGCTGTCTACATGGCCGAATATGCAACGCCCAAGGTGCGCTCGGTGGTCAAGCCGGCGCTTGAACTGCTGGCCGGCATACCGACCATCGTCTACGGCATCTTCGCCGTCGTCACGCTTGGGCCGTTCCTGCGCGACCTGTCCGCGGCGCTGACCGGCGGTTCGCCCTTCATCCAGGGCCAGAGCATCTTCACCGCCGGCCTGGTCATGGGCGTCATGCTGATCCCGGTCGTGTCCTCTCTTTCGGACGACATCATAACCGCGGTGCCGCGCGCCATGCGCGACGGGTCGCTTGGCCTCGGCGCGACCCGCTCCGAGACGATCAAGCGGGTGATCCTGCCGGCTGCACTGCCCGGCATCGTCGGCGCCATCCTGCTGACCGCCTCGCGCGCCATCGGCGAAACGATGATTGTCGTGCTGGCGGCGGGCGTCGCCGCCAACCTCACCGTCAACCCGTTCGAGGCGATGACGACCATCACCGTCAAGATCGTCAACCAGCTCACCGGCGACCTCGAGTTCAATTCGCCGCAGACGCTGGTCGCCTTCGCACTCGGCCTGACGCTGTTCGCGCTGACGTTGGTGATGAACATCGTCGCGCTCTACATCGTGCGCAAATATCGGGAGCAGTACGAATGACCGACATTTCCATGGATACGATGGTCAGGGCGGCGGCCCATCCGCGCCGCGACATCGGCCTGAAGGCCCGTTACGCCGCCGAACGCCGTTTCCGCATCTATGGCGTCGTGGCGATTTCCGTAGGCCTGGCGTTCCTGGCAATCATGCTGATCACCATCGTCTCGAAAGGCTACACCGCCTTCTGGCAGACGACGGTATCACTGCCGATCTCGTTCGACGAGAAGGTGATCGATCCTTCCGGCAAGCGTGCAACCGATCCGAGCGTTCTGATCAAGGCAAATTATCCCAGGCTCGCCGAAAACGCGCTTGTGGCCAAGCTCGGCATCTCTCCTGATGACAAGCCGATGATCCAGAAGCTCAAGGGCTTCCTGTCGGAAGGCGCCCGCGTCCAGTTGCGCGACATCGTTGCCGCCGATCCGTCCGTGATCGGCACGACACGCAACGTCAACATCCTCGCCGCCGCCAATCTCGACTCGGCTTTCAAGGGCCAGATCGACCTCAGTGTCGAGGAAGCGCGACGCAAGGTCTCGGACCAGCAGATCACCTGGATGAACAAGCTCAAGGCCGAGGGCGCGATGGCCGAGCACTTCAACAGCGGCCTGTTCACCTACGGCGCCTCCAGCCGCCCGGAAACCTCGGGCATGGGCGTGGCGATCATCGGCTCGTTTTATATGATGGTAATCGTGTTGCTCCTGGCGCTGCCGATCGGCGTCGCCGCCTCCATCTATATGGAGGAGTTTGCCAAGAAGAACCGTTTCACCGACCTTATCGAGGTCAACATCAACAATCTGGCAGCGGTGCCGTCAATCGTCTTCGGCTTGCTCGGCCTCGCGGTGTTCATCAATTTCCTGGGCATGCCGCGCTCCGCCGCTTTCGTCGGCGGCCTGGTGCTGACACTGATGACGCTGCCGACGATCATCATCGCGACGCGCGCTGCACTTGCCGCGGTGCCGCCGTCGATCCGCTCGGCGGCTCTCGGTCTTGGCGCCTCCAAGATGCAGATGGTGTTCCAGCACATCCTGCCGCTTGCCGCACCCGGCATCCTCACCGGCACCATCATCGGTCTAGCGCGTGCGCTCGGTGAAACCGCGCCCCTGCTGCTAATCGGCATGGTCGCCTTCGTCGCCGATCCACCGACGACGCCTTTCGATCCGGCCACCGCGCTGCCGGTGCAGATCTATATGTGGGCGAACGAGGCCGAGCGCGCCTTCGTCGAGCGCATGTCGGGCGCGATCATCATCCTGCTCGTCTTCCTCATGGCCATGAACATCACCGCGATCGTGCTTCGGCGTCGGTTCGAGCGGCGCTGGTAGAAAAAAGGCATTTTGGTATGAACATCATGACCGAACAGTCCCTTGAAAATGCAGTGGGCGATAAGATGAACGCCAAGTCGAACGAAGTGATCAAAATGCGCGGCGACAAGGTCGGCGTGTTCTATGGCGAGAAGCAGGCGCTGTTCGATGTCAATCTCGACGTCCGCCTGAATCAGGTGACGGCGCTGATCGGCCCCTCCGGCTGCGGCAAGTCGACCTTCCTGCGTTGCCTCAACCGCATGAACGACACCATCGATTCCGCGCGGGTAACCGGCAAGATAACGCTCGACGAAGAAGACATCTACGACAAGAACATCGATGTCGTTGAACTCAGGGCGCGCGTCGGCATGGTGTTTCAGAAACCCAATCCGTTCCCCAAGTCGATCTACGAGAACGTCGCCTATGGCCCGCGCATCCACGGATTGGCCAAGCGCAAGGCCGACATGGATCAGATCGTCGAGTCGAGCTTGAAGAAGGCGGCGATCTGGAACGAGGTGAAGGACCGTTTGCAGGAACCTGGCACGGGTCTTTCCGGTGGCCAGCAGCAGCGTCTGTGCATTGCACGCGCCATCGCCGTGTCACCCGAGGTGATCCTGATGGACGAACCGTGTTCGGCGCTCGACCCGATCGCCACTGCTCGCGTCGAGGAACTGATCGACGAACTGCGCCAGAACTATACGATCGTCATCGTCACCCATTCGATGCAGCAGGCAGCGCGCGTGTCGCAGCGCACCGCGATGTTCCATCTAGGCTATCTGGTCGAGGAGGGCGCCACCGACAAGATGTTCACCACCCCCGACGACAAACGCACCCAGGACTACATCACCGGCCGGTTCGGCTGAGCTCAGGCATATGAGGGACGAAGATCATGGGTGAACATACCGTTGCATCTTTCGATGAGGATCTGGAGCAGATCAGCCAGCTGATCCGCGACATGGGCGATCTCGCCCGCTCGATGGTCAGTGGCTCGACCAAGGCTTTGCTCAATTCGGACAATGCGCTGGCGCAGCGCGTGGTTTCCGACGATGCCATCATGGATGCCCGCCAGCGCGAGCTGGACGATCGCGCCATCACGCTGATCGCCAAGCGCCAGCCAATGGCCAACGATCTGCGTGCGGTGGTCGGTTCGATCCGCATGGCCGGCGACCTCGAGCGCATCGGCGACCTTGCCAAGAACATCGCCAAGCGCGTCGGCACTGTCGGGCTGAGCGTCACGCCGCACGATCTTTCGCATTCGATCGACGCGATGGCGCAGCTGGTGCTGATCCAGGTGCAGGGGGTCGTCGACGAGTATGCCGCCGCTGACGCGGCAGCGCTTGCCACGCTCAGAAACAATGATGAACGCATCGACGTCAAATACACCTCGGTGTTCCGCGAGCTGCTGACCTACATGATGGAAGATCCCCGCAACATCACGGCGTGCACGCACCTGTTGTTTTGCGCCAAGAACCTCGAGCGGATCGGCGACCACGTGACCAACATCGCCGAAAATGCCTACTATGTTTTGACCGGCACGCAGCTGCCAGCCAATCGTCCGAAGCAGGACGAGACGGCAATGTCCGCGCCAGCGGCATAACAGGGGTGACCAGCCGATGATCGCACCACGCATCATGGTGGTGGAGGATGAGGAGCCGCTAGGCGTGCTGCTCCGCTACAATCTTGAATCCGAAGGTTACCAGGTCGAGGTGGTGACGCGCGGCGATGAGGCCGAAATCCGGCTGCAGGAGAACGTTCCCGATCTTCTGGTGCTCGACTGGATGGTGCCTGCGGTTTCGGGCATCGAACTCTGCCGGCGCCTGCGAATGCGTCCCGAGACCGAGCGGCTGCCGATCATCATGCTGACCGCGCGAGGCGAGGAAAGCGACCGCGTGCGCGGCCTGTCGACCGGCGCCGACGACTATCTGGTCAAGCCCTTCTCGACGCCAGAGTTCATGGCCAGGGTCAAGGCGCTGCTGCGCCGGGCCAAGCCGGAAGTGCTGTCCAGCGTGCTAAAGGTCGGCGATATCGTGCTCGATCGCGAGTCGCACCGTGTCTATCGCAAGAAGAGCGAGATCCGGCTTGGGCCGACGGAATTCCGCCTGCTCGAATTCATGATGCGCCATCCAGGCCGCGTGTTCTCGCGCAGCCAGCTGCTCGACAATGTCTGGGGCGAGACGATCTACATCGACGAGCGCACGGTCGACGTGCATGTCGGCCGGCTGCGCAAGGCGGTCAACAATGGCCGTATGCCTGATGTCATCCGCACGATCCGTGGGGCCGGATACGCCATCCGAGAGGACTGAACTCCCTCGTTTGAACTCACGCCACGTTCTTGCCGCCGAAACCGGATCTCGCCTGCACGCCCGGCGCAAAAATCTCCTGATCGACGAAGATCAGCGCCCGCATGGCGCAGCCCTCGCGGATCAGCGGCAGTTCGTTCGGCTCGGTGTCGAAGGAAATCGATTTGGAATGCTGGCCGCCGGCGGTCTGGGCAATCGCTTGCCGCAATGCCGGCTCGATCAGGTCGAAGGCGGCGGCGCTGACACCGACCATGGCGACCGGCGCCGGATCGATCAGCGCGAACAGGCTGCCGAGGCCGTAGCCGAGCGCTTCGCCGGCCTTGCGATAGGCTTCCCGTTCGGGTCCGTCACCTTCGCGGGCCGCGGCAGCCAGGGCGCGCATGTCGGCGTCGCTGACATCGGCAACGGGTTCTGCATCCTCGCCCATCTGCCTGGCGTTGCGCCAGATGGCGTAATTGCCCGCATAGGCTTCGACGCAGCCGCGCCGTCCGCAGCGACATAGCGCGCCGTTCGGCCGATGGATCATGTGGCCGAATTCGCCGCCCGAAGAATGGGTGCCGGTGAACAATTCGCCCTTCAGCACCAGTCCCATGCCGATGCCGTGCGACAAAAGGATAGCGATGAAATCGTCGCGGTAACGATCGGGGTCGCGCCAGCGCAGCGCCACCGCCATCATGTTGCAGTCGTTCTCCATTATGGCAGGGATGCCGAACTGGTCTTCGAATATGTCAGCGAAGGCGATGTCGGTGTGCGGCGTGATCGGCGACCACAGCATGGCGCGGGCACGGGTGTCGGTGATGCCCTGGATGGCCAGCGCGATGCGGGCGATGCTGCGCACGTCCAGGTCGGGATCTGCCAGGCGGCGCCGCACGATGGCCGTGCATTCCCCGATCAGCGACTCGCGCGACATCGTCAGCGTGTCCAGCCGGCGCTGTTCCTCGGATATTACCTGGCCGGCATAGTCGATGACGGCGACGGAGAGGAAGTTCAGCGACAGCACCACGGTCATTACCGCGGCCGCTTCCGGATTGAGACTGAGGCCGACCTGCGGCCGGCCGCGTTTGAGTGAGCCGGCCTCGCTCGGCTTGCTTTCGGTCAGGATGCCTTCGACGATCAGGTCCGCTGAAATCGCCGAGATGGTCGAATGGCTGAGGCTTGTGGTCGCGGCGATCTCGGTTCGCGACGGCTGTCCGGCGCGGCGCACTGCCGCGATCACCATGGCGCGGTTGCGGCGGCGCAGATCGTCGTGGCGGATTCCGACCGACATGTTCTTTCATATCCTCCCGGTCGCTGCGGTTCCTCCTGCCCCTGGAACGCTGTCGGTGACGCCGGTAAATACTGGCAGAAGCTGCAGGCCGTGTCATTTATTTATTCCGAGACTCGAAAAAAACTCGAAATGACATCAAAATCCATCAGAATCGATGTTGACAGCGTTCGGGCGTTGGCCCAGTATTTTTTCGAGGCTCGAAAAAATAGAGCCTCTGTGCCGGCCCTCGGGTCAGTTTGGTCGCGCCATACGCGGCGCAGGGAGGATAATATGAAAAGATTCACGGCCGCCATCCTGGCGGGTGCCGCCATGTCGCTGACGCTCGCGTCTGTCGCGCAGGCGAAGGACAAGGTCGTCGGCGTTTCGTGGTCCAACTTCCAGGAAGAACGCTGGAAGACCGACGAAGCCGCCATGAAGACGGCGATCGAGGCCGCTGGCGACAAGTACATCTCCGCCGATGCGCAGTCCAATCCCGGCAAGCAGCTTACCGATGTCGAAAGCCTGATCTCGCAGGGCGCCAATTCCCTGATCATCCTGGCGCAGGACGCTTCGGCCATCGGCCCGGCCGTGCAGAAGGCGCTGGACGAAGGCATTCCGGTCGTCGGCTATGACCGGCTGATCGAGAACAAGGACGTCTTCTATCTGACCTTCGACAACAAGGAAGTCGGCCGCATGCAGGCCCGCGAAGTGTTCAAGGTCAAGCCGGAAGGCAACTACGTCTTCATCAAGGGCTCCGGTGCCGATCCCAATGCCGACTTCCTGTTCTCGGGCTCGATGGAAGTGCTCAAGGAAGCCATCGACAGCGGCAAGATCAAGAATGTCGGCGAAGCCTACACGGATGGCTGGCTGCCCGCCAACGCCCAGAAGAACATGGAGCAGTTCCTGACCGCCAACGACAACAAGGTCGACGCGGTGGTCGCGGCCAATGACGGCACTGCCGGTGGCGTCGTCGCGGCGCTGACGGCTCAAGGCTTGGCCGGCACCGTGCCGGTCTCGGGTCAGGACGGCGACCACGCCGCGCTGAACCGCATCGCCCTCGGCACGCAAACCGTGTCGGTGTGGAAGGACGCGCGGGAGCTCGGCAAGAATGCCGCCGAGATCGCCTCGCAACTGGCCGACGGCAAGAAGACGAGCGACATCGCCGGCGCCAAGGACTTCACGACGCCGGGCGGCAACACCGTCAAGTCGCTGTTCCTGACCCCGGTTGCCATCACCAAGGACAATCTCAACGTCGTCATCGACGCCGGCTGGATCAAGAAGGACGAAGTCTGCGCGGGTGTCGCCGCCGGCAGCGTCGCGGCCTGCAACTGATCCGTACCACTTTGCAATATCTGAACGCCGCGGCCCAAAAGCCGCGGCGTTTTCTCAAAGAATTCTGTTTCCGCATCATGCGGATAGCTTCTAGGCTGGGCTCCGGCATGCGCGTCAGACGGCCAGCCGGTGGGAGGAAACCATGACCGATACGACGTCAAACCCGCAGACCGATACGGCGCGCGCGTCGGAACTCGGCGCCGTCGCCCGGTTCCTGAAGGCGACCGAGATCGACACCCGCATGCTCGGCATGATCGGCGCGCTGCTGGTCATCTGGATTGGGCTGCATGTCATTTCCAGCCTGCGCCTTGGCGTCAATCCGCTCGATTTCGACAGCCGCACCTTTCTCACGCCGCGCAATCTGTGGAACCTGTCGGTGCAGACATCCGCGGTTGCCATCATGGCCTGCGGCATGGTGCTGGTCATCGTCATGCGCAACATCGACCTGTCGGTCGGTTCCGCCGAGGGCCTGATCGGCATGGTGATGGGATTTGCCCAGGTGCATTTCCTGGTGCGCTTTGTCGGGCTCGAACTCGGCAACCCGTGGATCTGGGTCCTGGCACTGGTCATCGGCCTGGCGCTCGGCCTGTTGATCGGCGCTTTTCAAGGCTTCGTCATCGCCTATCTCGAAGTGCCCGCCTTTATCGTGACGCTGGGCGGCCTGCTGGTCTGGCGCGGTGCCGCCTGGTGGGTCACGTCAGGCCAGACCGTGGCGCCGCTTAACGCCACTTTTCAGCTGATGGGCGGTGGGCCGGCGGGATCGATCGGCGCGACCTGGAGCTGGGTCGTTGGGATCGTCGCCTGCCTCGCCGTGGTGTTTGGGCTGTTCAACGGGCGGGTGCAGCGCAAGCGTTTCCGGTTTCCGCTACGTCCGATCTGGGCCGAGGCGCTGCTTGGAGTCGTCACCTGCAGCGCCATCATGGGTGCGGTCTGGCTCGCCAACTCCTACCCTTGGCCGATCGGCATCGTGAACAGATATGCGGCCGCCAACAACATCACCGTTCCCGAAGGCGGCCTGTTCATCGCCCACGGTATCGCCATACCGGTGCTGATGGCTGTCGCCGTCGGGCTGGTGATGACCTTCATCACCAACCGCACCCGTTTCGGCCGCTATGTGTTCGCCATCGGCGGCAATCCCGAGGCGGCTAATCTCGCCGGCATCAACACGCGATGGATCACCATGAAGGTGTTCATGATCATGGGCGTGCTGGCCACGATTGCCGCGGCGATCTCCTCGGCCCGGCAGAATTCGGCCACCAACGTGCTTGGAACGCTCGACGAACTGCTCGTCATTGCAGCCGCCGTGATCGGCGGCACGTCGCTTGCCGGCGGATCGGGAACGATCATCGGCGCCATGCTGGGCGCGCTGCTGATGCAGTCGCTGCAGTCCGGCATGGTGCTGCTCGGCGTCGACTCGCCGCTGCAGAGCATCGTCGTCGGGGCCGTACTGGTCATCGCCGTGTGGCTCGACACCGTCTATCGCAAGCGCGTCTAGGAGGGCATGCCATGAATGACAAGACTGCTCCTGCAGCCACCGCGCTGATCGACATGAGGAACATCTCGATCGCGTTTGGCGGCATCCGCGCCGTTGACGACGCCTCGATCGATCTTTTCCCCGGCGAGGTCGTGGCGCTGCTCGGCCACAATGGCGCCGGCAAGTCGACATTGATCAAGATCCTGTCCGGCGCCTACAAGCGCGATTCGGGCCAGATCTTCGTCAACGGCGAGGAGGCATCGATCTCCAATCCACGCGACGCCAAGAAATACGGCATCGAGACGATCTACCAGACGCTGGCGTTGGCCGACAATGTCGACGCCGCCGCCAATCTGTTCCTCGGCCGCGAGCTGATGACCGCCTGGGGCACGCTCGACGACGTTGCCATGGAGGCCGAGGCGCGCAAGGTGATGGGTCGGCTCAATCCCCGCTTCCAGCGCTTCAAGGAGCCGGTGATCAAGCTGTCGGGTGGCCAGCGGCAATCGGTGGCGATCGCGCGTGCGATCCTGTTCAACGCCCGCATCCTGATCATGGACGAGCCGACGGCGGCGCTTGGTCCGCAGGAAACGGCGCAGGTCGGCGAACTGGTCAAGCAGCTCAAGTCCGATGGCATCGGCATCTTCCTGATCAGCCACGACATCCACGATGTGTTCGAGCTTGCCGACCGGGTCTGCGTCATGAAGAACGGCCAGGTCGTTGGCACCGCCCGCACCACCGATGTCACCCAGGACGAGGTGCTGGGGATGATCATTCTTGGCAAATGCCCGCCGGGCGCCATTCCAGGACCGGGCGCGCTGAAGATCGCAGCCTGAGATCAAGCCAGCTCGCCGTTGCCGGACACGTGATATGCCAGCCGTAAGGATGGCTTGGCCTTGGCATTGTGTTGGCACGGCGACTTGCCCATAAAGGTCCGATATCGCTCAGGGACCGCACGATCCGTTGAAGAAGCTTTTCCCGATCATCGCCTTTATCGCCGTCGCACTAATCAGCATGGTGATGGCAGGTTTCGCCTATTTCGCCACACAGGAAGCCGCGCGCATCAAGTTCGAGGCGACTGCCGACGACGCGCTCAACCGGATCGAGAGCCGCATCGACCTGCATCTGTCGCTGCTGCGCTCGACGCAGGCCCTGTTCGACGCCCGCAATGGCGATATTTCTCGCAATGAGTTCAAGGCGTTCTTCAACGCGCTCGATGTCGACAAGAATTTCGCCGGCTTGCGCGGCATCGGTTTCCTCAGGCTGGCAAAGACGGGCGACGAGGCGACGGTCGAACGCGATATGCTGCACGATTATGGCGTCAGTCATCCAATCTACCCGGATACCACGCAACCCTGGCGTACCCCTATCGTGCTGTTCGAACCGCTGGATCCATCCAACCAAGCCGCCATCGGCTACGACATGTTCAGCGAATCGATGCGGCGTGTGGCGATCGAAAAGGCGATGTCCGACGACCAGCAGCACGCCAGCGGGTTGGTGCAACTGGGCCAGGACACGGGCGCCTCGCAGACGTTCACCGGCTTCTTCGTTTTCGTGCGGCTCAATGTCGAAACCGCTCCCGACGTCATCAATGCTTCGAGATCCTCGACATCAGGTTTTCTCTATGCGGCCTTCCGGGCTCGCGATCTGTTCCAGACCGCGCTCAGCCGGTCGCCGCTACTGCCGGTCAACACCGAAATCTATGACGGCGATGGTGCCGTGAGCGGCGACAATCTGCTGTTCCGGTCGGAGACGCCGCCGGCTTCGACTTTCGGGGACAGGCTGCTGGTCACCCGAAAGATCATCGTCGCCGGACGGCCATGGACTGTCCTGTTCCGGCCGACAAGCGCCTTCTCGCAGCCGTCGTCGCGCGCCATTCCGGTGATGCTGGGGCTATTCGGCCTGCTGTTGGCGGGCGCCATCGCGCTGGTGGCGCGATATCAGGAGCGGGCCTATGAGGCAGCGTCGCGGTTGCACGAAACCACGGAAAAGAGCCTGATCGAAAAAGACCTGATGCTGCAGGAGATGAAGCATCGCATCAAGAATTCGATCACCAGGGTGCTGGCGATCGCGCGCCAGACGGCATCGCGGGCTACCGACGTCAACGAGTTTTCCGCATCTTTCTCGGCCAGGCTGCAGGCGATGGCAGCGTCCCAGGACATGCTGACGCGCTCTCGCTGGCAGAAGGCCGATCTTGGCGATCTCTTGCGCATCGAACTCGGCCAGGTGTTCGGCAAGGAGTTGCCCGAGGGGCTGCTGTCAGGGCCGCAGGTGCTGCTTGACGAAACCACGACGCAAGCGCTCGGCCTGACCTTCCACGAACTGGCGACGAATGCGCTGAAATACGGCGAAGCCGGCAATTCCGTGGGGGCACTGAAAGTGGATTGGTCTCTGGAAGGGCGTGGGCGCGACAGGACGCTGGCCCTGAACTGGCGCGAAAACGGGCAGAAGAAACTCGAAGCTCCCGCCGAAACCGGCTTCGGCACCAAGCTGATCGATCTCAACGTGACGCGCGAATTACGCGGTACGATCAAGCGCGACTACCAGGCCAATGGGCTGAACGTGGAAATCAAAATTCCACTCGCCAATTGAGCGCGACCTTCTCCCGAAAAGGATCAAGCGTCCGGACATGAAAAATCCGAAGGCCAGCGGACCAGCCTCCGGATCGACGTTTCGATTATCGCCGAATCAGTTGCAGCGAGCCGTGTAGATCCGGCCGCGATGATCGCGATATTGGCAATAGCCGTTGCGCAGATTGCGCACCAGCAGGCCGGAACCGGCGCCAACGGCCGCGCCGATCAGCGCGCCCTTGCCGCCGCCGACCAAGCCGCCGACACCGGCGCCGATCAAGCCGCCGCCAACCACGTCCTGTTCGGTCGAGGTGCAGCCGCTGACGGCAACCACCGCAACCAGGGCAATAATCATCTTCCGCATAGAGTCACTCCTCACTTTTTGTCCTCACTTGGTAAAGCTCCAGCTGCCATTTAGCATGAAATGACGGCCTTTGCTGCTGCAATCTATTGTTGGTGAAGATAGTCTTTTTCTGGGCCTGCCGCGTTCGACGCCATTACCAGGCTGGAAATTGCCAAAGAAGCGTCAAGCGTACCATCGGCGCGCACGTTCCAGACGATCTGATCATAGTCGTCTTCAAGCACCGGATCGACGGCAAGACATTTGGCGACGATGTGATCAGCCTGCCCTTGCACGTCGCCCAAGACGAATGGGCGCTCGGCCACACATTGCTCGGCGGTCGCAAAAATGCTGACGGGCACCTGGAGTTCACGGCAGTCGGCCATCGTGTTCGAGCAACCGATGACCAGCAGCAATGCAGCGATATGTTCCATGGCGGGAAAGTCCTCTCGCCATAGTAACGGTCCACATCAGCCAAAGTTCCTGGCGCGCTGGCCGGGCAGGGAAATAAGACGGCGACAATTGATTCTGTCGCCGGCCGAAACGAGCTGGCCTCAATAGACCAGTTGGTACAGGGCGACCACCACGATCACCGCCACCAAGGCCAACGCAACAAGGCGCAAGGCTCCGTTGGGGACAGGGGCCAGCGGTGGCGCGGATGACTCGGAGTCCTCAAACTCGCCCATGGAAATCCGGGCGGCCTGCTCCAGTCTGTTCATATCGGCGACCGTCAAGGCATTCCCTCCCGCACCATGCTGCAAATCCTGCTGCGGAAATGTTCGGTGATGCAACAGGTTCCAGCGGTATCTGGGAAAAACAGCATCTGCTTTTATGGTGAACAGCTGGTTAAGAAAGCTCGGGTCGCTCAATCCGTCTCGAAATTGCCGTGTGGAACGACAAGGCGGTACTCGAGACGGCCAGCCGCGATTTCGAGCGTCGCCGTTCCGTTCAGTGACGCCGGCACGACCCGTTCGAGTGCGACGCTGCCGAAGCGCTTCTCGCTACGCCTGACATCACTGGCTCCGATTGCCTCGGCCCATGTCAACGACAGGGAGGTTCCCGTGTCGGCGGCGGTCAGGTTGGCTGTAACATTGACGAATCCATCGGGCCGCGACAGGGCGCCATAGCTCACCGAATTGACGGCGAGTTCATGCATCGCAAGGCCGATATGCAGGGCAGCGTTGGGATTGAGATAGGGGTTGGCCCCCTGAAACCTCAGGCTGCGAACCGGATCGCCGCCGTAGCGGCCCACCTGGCCCGATACGAGTTCGCGAAGTGCGGCGCCCCGCCAGTTGGAAGAGGTCACGAGATCCTGGGACGAAGCCAGCGATTGCAGCCGGCCGCGAAAACGTGTCAGGAAATCGCCGATGCTGTCGGAGTAGCGACCGGTCTGGGTGGCTATGCTCTGGATGATCGCCAGCAGGTTTTTCGAGCGATGGCTCACCTCCCGCAACAGCGTCGTCAGGGTCTGCTCACGGCGCTTCTGCTCGGTCGTCTCGACCATCGTGGTGACGACGCCTTGCACCGTGCCGCCGTCGCCGTGGTCGGCATCGATCCAGACCTCAAACCAGCGGCTGCCATCCTCGACGGGAACGCTGATCTCGAGACGTTGGGGGTTGCCGGATGCAATGACGTCGCGCTTGGCCGCGCCGATGCGGTCGGCCTGCGCCTCCGGCAGAATACCGATGCTGTCGGCGGTGTCCGAAACCCAGGGCGCACGCATGTTGCGCGCCCATACGGTTTTCATCTCGCGATCCTGGTAGAGAACGGAAATGCCGGCATTGTGCAACGCGTGAAGAAGGGCGCGGCCGAGTTGCATGCCGCTTTCGGCAGGATGGAGGGCGATGACTTCATCGCTTTGCACGTCGTCCTTCCTGTTTCCGGTCCTGGAACCCATCGGCCAAACTGTCCACCCAATTCAGGCCGAACGGCTCACCGGTGAATGGGTTCCAAAGAGGTTTCCCGAACCCGCCGCCAAAAAACGGTCCGCCGGACGGCGTCCTTTGAAGGACACCGCCCGGCGGTGGCTGGAAACCGTTTGAGGGGTGCGGCTTCCAGTGTTCGGCCGTCCGTCTTTACGAAGCCCTTTTGAACAGGCCCGCAAGAAGCGAAATGACCAGGAAAGCGAGGAAGATGAAAAACAATATCTGCGCTATGCCGGCAGATGTACCGGCGATGCCGCCGAAACCAAGCGCGCCGGCGATGATCGCAACGACGAGAAATACGAGCGCCCAGTAAAGCATGATGCATCTCCTTCGAATGATGCGATAAAAACGTGGGTGGTTGCGGTTTGTTCCCACCCTTTGCCGAAAAAGACCGAGCTTGCAAATCGTTCGGCAGCCGGACGCGCAGGAAATTCGCCCTCACTGCCCGATGCGTGGATCAGGCGGCCCGAAGTGAAGAATTGAAGAATTGAGGAATTGATGAATTGACGATTTTGATGATCTGGAGAAATCGGCGAGCGAGGCTATCGCCTTCAATTCCTCAATTCCTCCACTCCTCAATTCGCGACTATGCGGCTGCTTTCGCCTGCCGGTCAAAAAACAGTGCCTGGCTGATCAGCGCCTTGACCATGTCGGGATTGAACGGCTTGGTGACCAGGAAGGCCGGTTCCGGTCGCTCGCCAGTCAACAGGCGCTCGGGGAAGGCGGTGATGAAGATGACCGGCACCGACGTCGATGACAGGATCTCGTTCACGGCCTCGATGCCGGAACTGCCGTCGGCAAGCTGGATGTCGGCCAGCACCATCTTCGGCCGTGTCTTGCCGAACATCATCACTGCCTCGGCATGGGTGCGCGCCGTTCCAACGACCCGGTGCCCGAGGCTCTCGACCATTTCTTCGATATCCATGGCGATCAGCGGTTCATCCTCGATGATCAGAACGTCGGTTGCCACCTGGCGGGATATCTCGTTGCTCGCCTGGGCAAGCAGCTCTGAAAACTCCTGGTCGCCGACGTCGAGGATCTCAGCCGCTTCGTCCTCACTAAAGCCTTCGACAGCCACGAGCAGGAACGCCTGACGGGGCCGTGGTGCAATTGCATTCAGATTGGCGGCGGTGCGCTGTTCCCACGCCGATTGCGCCTGCTCCTGTGGAACGCGGATGGCGACCGATGTGAACAGCTTGGCGAAAACCTTGTACAGCGCGATGCGGTCGCTCGATGCTTCGGGAAATATCTCGATATCGGCGATGATGGCCTCGAGCATCGCGGCTACCAGCGCATCACCACTCTCTTGCGACCCGGAAACAGCCCGCGAGAAGCGGCGCAGGAAGGGCAGATGTGGTGCGATGGTGGCGGATAAGCTCATGGTAAGACGTCTCCCTCAGAATGACGTGAATGCGTAGCAGGTCAAGCTGACTGCAAGCCCTGACGATAACGCGGATTTTTAGAAAAAGTTCCGCCTCGACGGAACAAATACCGGGGAGGGGCGTTTGGGGTCGGGATGGGCAACCAGACGAGGGCGCCGCTTGCGTTGTGTTGAGTATGATAAGAGCGGTTTGAGCGCTGGGAATACAAGGGCAAAATGAAGGATATGACGAAAGATATTCTGGCTGGCGCCGAGAGCAGGCGCCGGAACGGTTCTGGTGACGCTCTTGGGCCGAACTCCGAAATCGGACGCAAACTCAAACAATATTACGACGCGCTGGTCTCCGACGATGTGCCGGATCGCTTTTCCCAGTTGCTTAGCCAGCTGGAACGGGCTGAACCCGCACAGAAGAAGGACTGAGGCATGGCCGCGGTCTCACAAGGCTTCAAGACCGATCTGCTTGGGGCAATCCCAAGTCTGCGCGCGTTCGCCGTGTCGCTGACGCAAAATGCCGACAAAGCCGACGACCTCGTCCAGGAAACGCTCGTCAAGGCCTGGGACAAGCATGAGAGCTTCCAGCCCGGCACCAATCTCAAGGCTTGGCTTTTCACCATCCTGCGCAACGAGTTCTATTCGCAGATGCGCAAGCGCGGGCGCGAAGTGCAGGACAGCGACGGTATCATGACGGCCAGGCTTGCCGTTCATCCGGCCCAGCACGGCCAACTCGACCTGAAGGATTTTCGCGGCGCCCTGGAGCAATTGCCGGAGGACCAACGCGAAGCCATCATCCTCATCGGCGCATCTGGTTTCTCCTACGAGGAGGCCGCCGAGATCTGCGGTTGCGCGGTGGGAACGATCAAGAGCCGCGTCAGCCGAGCCCGTACGCGCTTGCAGGAGATCCTGAAAATATCAGGCGAGGACGAGTATGGTCCGGACGCAATTTCGGCCCAGGTAACGAGCTCGCCGGCGAGCTGACCGCGATCGTGTTTCAAGCGCGTCCGCAGGCCGCGGCGACCGCTTGCACGAGGTCTTCACCCGAATAGGGTTTGCCAACCAGCCTGACGCCCGGAAACGATGCCTTGATTTCATCGACATCCGAATAGCCCGACGCAAACACGAAAGGTATGCCTGCCGCGCGCAGCCCGGAGGCGAAATCGATGGTTGAGGCGCCGCCCAGCATCAAGTCGACAATGGCTGCATCGAATCGCGTGGCGACCTCGCGGCCATCGACCTCGGTCAGGTCACGGGCGATCACCACCTCATCGGCGCCATGGTCGCGGCAAAGCTGCTCGACGTCCATGGCGATCAGAAATTCGTCCTCCAGGACCAGAATCCGCAATCCGTCGAGCAATGTGGGCACAGGCAAAGACTCCTTGAAACGCCGGAGTCATGATCGCTAATTCGCTTGCTGTCATTTAAAAAAGACATGTGGCAAGCGGGCGGAACCTCAATCCTTGCAACGCGTTGAAACGCGCTCTCCAAGAGCGGCTTTCGAAGGGGGGTCGAAATGTCGGTTCAGAACAATAGCGCTTTCTCCAGCCGCCAATATCCTTGCGAGAACTGCCCATTGCGGCCGTTGCCGATTTTTCGCGATTTCGAAAAACAGGAACTGGCCTTCATCAGCAAATTCAAGAAGGGCGAACTCGCAGTCGAAAAGGGTGGCACGGTGCTGGTGGAGGGAAGCCATAGCGCCCATCTCTACACGGTGCTCTCCGGCTGGGCGTTTCGCTACAAGCTGTTGCTGGACGGCCGCCGCCAGATTCTCAACTATCTCATGCCCGGTGATCTGATTGGCCTGCAAGGCAGTGTGATGGGCGAGATGCAGCATTCCGTGGAGGCACTGTCGCCGATGCTGCTGTGTGTTTTCGAGCGCGAATATCTGCATGAGCTGTACCGTAATCATCCCGGGCTGGCCTATGACATCACCTGGATCGCATCGCGTGAAGAGCGGATGCTGGACGAGAATCTGCTCAGCCTCGGGCGCCGCAGTGCGATCGAGCGCGCTGCCTATCTCATTGCCTTCATCGGCAGCCGCGCCAAGGTTGTCGGACTGAATGGCAACCAATCCGTCCAGATACCGATCACGCAACAGCACATCGCCGATACGCTTGGCCTGTCGCTGGTTCACACCAACAAGACGATCCGCAAGCTGATGGATCGCAAGCTGATCGTCTGGCGCGACGGCGGCTGCGTGGTTTCCGACAATGAAGGGCTCAAGCGGCTCGCCGGCTGGGAAGGGCTGGGTGAAGCGCGCCGGCCATTAATCTGAGGAGCGTGTTTTGCCGGAGCCGGCGGACCGGGTGCGCGCCGATGCGTTTTCGGCTACTTTGTCCCCGATGCCGGAACCTTGAGACGCGCAGTGCGTTTGAAACCAAGCAATCACAAGGAGTTAAGCCATGGCCACTGCCGCAGGAAAGACCGCAAACGACGCCCGTGCAAATGCGGACCTGGAAGCCGACATCAGGCAGTTGAAGGCCGACATCGACAAGCTCACCAAACAACTGGCCAAGACCGGCGAGCATGGCTATGGCACCGCGCGCCGCGCAGCCACGGAAGGGGTCGAGCAGTTGCGTGCGCAGGGCGAAGCAGCCTTTGACAGCCTGCGCAGCAATGCCAAGGACATCGAAGCGCAGATGATGGCAAGCGTGCGTGAAAAGCCGGTGACGTCACTGGCGATCGCCGCCGGCGTAGGCTTCCTATTCGCGCTCATCGCGCGTCGCTAGTCGCGCTCCAGATGGGAATGTTGGCAACCCTGATCTCGGGCCTCGCCTCGGGGGAAACCGTGGCCGCCATACACCGGGCGCGCACGGCGGCAATCGCCTATGTGATCGCCATGGCCGCCGCACTTTGCGGTCTCGGCTTTCTTGTCGGGGCCGCCTATATCTGGACGGCGATGCGCTATGGGCAGCTTGCCGCGGCACTGGGGTTCGGCGTCGGTTTCCTGGTGCTTGCCGGACTTATCCTGCTGATCTACCGGATCTCCGCAGGCTCACGCGCCCGGCGCCGGGCGCAGCGCCGCAATGCCGACATGAAGGCGATCGGCATCACCGCCGCACTCGCCGTGCTGCCGAGCCTGCTCAAGGGAAAAGGCGGTCTCGGCGTCATTCTGGGGCCGGCCGTGGCGCTCGCGGCCTACGCCATCTACCGCGAGAATGTGAAATCCGACGATCCGGATGAGAGCGAACGGAGATAGAGCTGTTGGGAGAGGTCACTTTGACAACTCTTCCAGCGGCATCGATATTTCGGCAAACACGCCTTCCGGCCGGAATTCATGGGTCACTTCGCTGGAAATGACCTTGGCTAGGCTGCGGCGAATGAGGATCGAGCCGAAGCCGTGCCGATCCGGCGGAGCGACTTGCGGGCCGCCGCTTTCGCGCCAGGTCAGCACAAGACGCCGGGCATCCCTCCTGCCTTGCGTCCTCCAGCCGAGATCGACCCTGCCTGACGGCACCGACAGCGAGCCATACTTCAGCGCGTTGCTGGCCAGTTCATGCAGGATCAGGCCAAGCCCGACGGCCTGGTCGGGCGACAGCAGCAGGTCGTCGCCGGAGATCGTCATGCGCGGCTGCTCGGCCGTTTCGAAAGGTTTGACCTCGATCTGGACGAGTTCACTGATGCCGATGCCGCGCCACTCGCGGTCCGACAACAGATTGTGGGCGATGCCCAAGGCCTGAAGCCTGGCGCCGAACGCCTCGAGGAACTCGCTTGGCTGGCGGGCATGGCGCACGGTCTGCGTTGCCAGCGCCTGGACGGTCGCCAAAGTGTTCTTGACGCGATGGTTGAGCTCACGCAGCAGCAGCCGTTGGCGTTCGTCGCCGAGCTTACGCTCGGAGATGTCGTAGTTGACGCCGAAGATCAAGGTCGGCTTGCCGTCGCCGTCACGCTCGATGACACGGCCGCGCGTGGCGAGCCAGCGCGGCGGATGAAAGCCCTTCACCCGGTATTCGCCGAAATAGTCGTCGCTGCCGGTCAGGGCGTCGCGAAAGCGGGTTTCGGTCTGGTAGACGTCACGCGGATCGATGGCGGTGAGGATGTCGCGTGCGCGCAGCCGGTTGGAGCGCGGCAGGCTGAACAGCTCCGACATCAATGTGTCGCATTCGATGATATCGGTGCGGATATCCCATGCCCAACTGGCGAGCGACGCCGCATCGAGTGCGATGGCACGTCGTTTTTCCTCGCGAACCAGTGCGGCCTCGGCGATCGCGCCGCTGCGGGTCGCGTCCTTGAGGGTGAACAGGCTGGCGGCGAGGCCGGCGAGCGACTTCAGCTGGTCGAGCTCGGCGCGGGATGGAAAACCATGCGGCTCGTGGTCGAGCACGCACAGCGTGCCGATGCGGGCACCTGCCACGATCATCGGCGCGCCGGCATAGAAGCGGACATGGTGCTTTCCGGTGACCAGCGGGTTGGTCTTGAAACGGGGATCCGTCGTTGCATCCACCACCACCATCGGTTCGTCGCCGGCGGCAATCGCATGGGCGCAGAAGGAAACGTCGGTCGCGGTTTCAGCCTCGTCCAGGCCGAAGCAGGATTTGAACCACTGCCGTTCGAGGTCGACGAGTGTGACCAGGGCCATCGGCACCTGCATCACCGCCGCGGCAAGGCTGCTGACGCGGTCGAAATCGGGGTCGGCCGCCGTATCCAGCATCTCCAACCCGTGCAGCACGGCGAGCCGGTCAACATCCTTGACTGCGCGCGCAACTTCGGCCGGCAGCTCGGGCACTGTTTGCGTCTTGCCAGTCACCCCACTTGCCTCGTCCCGGTCTTCGCCGCCGCCTGCTTGCCCTGGTGCAAGGCCAGCGCGCTTTTCCGGAACCATCCTAGCGAGGAACCGTTACCCGACCATGATTTGCCGAGCGCGCCAGTTGGTGCAGAATGAGACAAGGATCGAGCATGGCCAAGATCATTCCCGAAAACAAGGCGCGGCAGGGGCGATGGGGCTGGCATGGATTTCGAATCCTGATCGCCGGATTGCTTCTGGTGTTTGCGGCGTGGGGCATTGCCGAGATTTATGGTGTGTTGATCAAGACGCCAACCAGCGATGAACAGCATGTCCCGACACCCAGCACCACCGAGCAGGCTCCTGCTGGTTAAAGCCGGTTTGTTCGTTGCAACGCATAGCATCAGGCGGCTCTTGATTGGGCCGCGCTCGCCGGCACCAGTACATTCAGCGCGCCAGGCTGGATTTCGATTACCGTTTCACGGTCAAGCCTGACCAATTCGCCGTCCATGACCGCGCGAAATTTGCGGCTGCTCGAGTGGATTTTCAGCACCGTTCTGTTCGTCTGGTGGATTTCGACATGTTCGTTGTCGCGCCATTTGCCGCGCGCCACGTTGAAGAAGAACTTGACCAGTTCGGCGCGCTGCTTCGCCACCGTGACATAGACACCAAGCACGCCGCCCGCCGGATTGTCGGCGTAGGGCAAATGGCCTTCGCCGAACAAATTGTTGGTGATGCCGATGCCGGTGATGCGTGCCGCCATTTCGGCATCACCGATGCTGAGCGTCACATTCATCGCAGGTGGATTGTTGATCGTCGCCCAAGCCGCCTTGGCCGAGGCGCGGATCTTTCCCAACCGCGAACCGAACTCCATCTTCTGGCGCAGTTGCACCATCTTCGCATGCATGCCGATCGAGAACTGATGTATGAAAGGTTGGCCATTGGCTGTCGCCACGTCGACCGCGATGATTTCGCCGTCGGCGAAGGATTTCAGCGCTCCATCGAGTGACTGCGGAATGCCCAACCCCCGCGCGAACAGGTTCATGGTGCCGGCCGGCAATATGGCAAGCGCCTTCTTCGTGCCCATCAGCCGGGCGGCCGCGGCGGAAATGGTCCCGTCGCCGCCACCCGCCAGCACGATGTCGACAGAGCGACGCGAAGCCGCGCTGTCGAGCGTTTCCACCACGTCCTTGCCGGCGACAATTTCGATGCTGAGCGAGTGCCCTGCCGTCTCCAGCGTCTGATGCATCCTGTCGGAGAAGGCGGCGAGGTCGGTGGTGCGCAAAGTGCCGCCATCCCGGTTCAGCACCGCTGCGAATTTCATACCCGCTCCACCATGTCAGCCAAAAAGCGACCGGGACACTCCCAGCCGATGGCTGAAACGCGGCGGCTACGGAAAGGTTCCCTTGACACAGAGGGCTGCCCCGGCGGCTCGATCATTTCTGTGATTTCGGTTTCCGGACGGCGCGGTTTTGTCGGAACAACAGACTGGTCACAACGTTGTGAACCTGTAGATGCCGCGTCCACTTTCCCGCGAAGACGCGGCGCATGAGATCAGGCACGAGGAGAGACTATCATGATCCGCAATCTTTTAGCCACGACCGCATTCGCAACACTGATCGCCACCGGCGCTTATGCGCAGAGTGCGACGACCCCGGCGCCGGCACAGAGCCCAGCCGTTCAGGAGTCAGGCGCCGCGACGGTCCGCGCAGAGGGCAGCATCGTCACCAACATCATCGGTGAATCCGTCTATAACGGCACCGGCGATGATGCCGAGAACATCGGCAAGGTCAGCGACGTCGTCTTCGACAAGGATGGGCAGGCGAAATCCGTTGTCATCGACGTTGGCGGTTTTCTGGGTGTCGGTGCCAAGAGCGTCGCCTTCGAGTACGGCAAGCTGCAGTGGGCCGAAAAGAATGGTGACCGCTGGCTGGTAGCCCAGACGACCAAGGATGAGTTGACCGCTCAGGCGGAATTCGACAGCCAGCCCTACAGTCCGGCCCCCGCACCTGCGGCATCGACCGACGCCACCGCACCTACGGCACCTGCTACGACGGATACGGCACAAAAGCCGGCCGACATGAACGCCGCTCCGGCGGAACCGGTAAAGCGCGCGGACGGTAACCTTGCCACCAACATCATCGGTGAAGACGTATATAACGGAACCGGTGATGACGCGCAGAATATCGGCGACGTCAACGACATCGTGCTGACCAAGGAAGGCAAGGCCGAGTCCCTGGTTATCGGCGTGGGCGGTTTCCTTGGCCTCGGCGCCAAGAATGTCACCTATGATTTCTCTAAGGCGCAGTGGGCCGAGAAGAATGGCGACCGCTGGCTGGTGGCCCAGACCACCAAGGAAGAGCTGCAGGCGCAGCCCGCGCCGGCCACGACGGCTTCCAACGAGCCTGCGGCCACCGCTCCGGCTGCTGTGCCGTCCGACACGACGGCTCCTGCTGTCGCTCCGGCAGACAAGACCGCCGAAGCTCCGGCAGCGACCACCCCTGACGCCTCGGCTCCCGACCAGACACAGACTGCCGCCATCGACAAGTCGACGTTGACCGAGATGCCGGTCGGCGAGATTCGTGCCGATGACCTGAAGGGCACGACCGTCTACGGCGCAAACGACGCCAGGGTTGGCGAAATCGGCGATGTCGTGCTTGCGCCTGACAAGAAGGCCGACGCGGTGATCGTCGATGTCGGCGGCTTCCTCGGCATCGGCGAGAAGGAGGTCGCGGTCGGCATGGATAACCTCAAATTCATGACCGACAAGGACGGCAACAAATATCTTTACACGACCTTCACCAAGGAACAGCTCGAGGCTCAAACCGCCTATGACAAAGGCAGTTACGCCGAACAGCGCGATCAGCAGCGCATGATCGTAAGGTAATTCTGTTCAGCCAAATGAAGCCCGCGCTGGCAACGGTGCGGGCTTTATTTATGTGTGGCCAGGTGGCAGGCCAGCGGCATGGCCGACGAGGCCGTTCTCGGTCAATTCGGCCAGTGCCAATGACTGGTCGAGATGTTCGGCCCGCCAGGCGAGCAGCCGTTCGGCGAATTCTAGGCGCACGGTGAGATGGCCGGGGTCGGCCGCGAGATTGTCCAGCTCGCCCGGATCGTTTTCCAGATCGAACAGCAGCGGCGGCAGGTTGCCGCCGAAATGCACATACTTGAAATGCTCCGTGCGGATAACGGCGAGGTTGCATTGGCGTGCGGCGATGCCGAAATGGCTTTCGGCCTCGCCCGCGGCAATCGAGCGGAAGTCAAACTCCCAATGCGCGGCATCGCGCCAGGCCGCAGGGGTTTCTCCGCTCAGGAACGGCTTCAGCGAGGCGCCGTCGAGATGCGGCGCGGGCTTTTCGCCGAGCAAGTCGAGAAGCGTCGGCAAAATGTCGACCGCTTCGGTGAAGCTGTCGACACTGCCGCCGGCCGCCTTGCCGTGGCGCGGATCGCGAATGATCAGCGGAATGTGGTAGCTGCCGTCGAAATAGCCGCCCTTGCCCAGCATGAAATGGTCGCCCATCATCTCGGCATGGTCCGAGGTCAGAACGATGATGGTGTCGTCCCACGCCCCGGCTGCCTTGATCGCTTGCCAGACGCGGCCGAGCTGCGCATCGACCTCGGAAATCATGCCGTAATAGATCGCGCGGATGCGGCGAAAATCGTCTTCGCTCCAGTCGTGCACCTTGCCTCTGGCGTCCGGGCGGAATTTTATCTGTCTCTGCCGGCCGAGGTCATAGGCAAGGTAGGGATGGTTTTCCGCCTCTTCGTGCCAGCTTGCCGCGCGCCGGAAGGCCGGGCCGTCAGCCGGATCGTACATCGTGTTGTAGGGCTCCGGCACAATGAAAGGCGGGTGCGGGCTGATGAAGGAAAGATGCGCGAACCACGGCGTGGCGTCCTCCTGTTCGCCAAGCCAACGCGTGAATTCGCCGGTCAGGAAAGCCGCCGGCGTTTGTTGCCCGGAGTAGACGGGCGGCGCGTTGCTGATGGTCCCGGCCACGCCGTCGGCCAGCGGACGGTGGATGTCGGGGGACCCGGCGCTGGCATCGACACCTTGCAGCTCCAGCCAGGATAGCCATTGCTTCTGGTGCTCGGGCAGCAACTGGCGCACCGTAAAGCCCGGCAGCACGCCTTCATAGCTTTGCAGCCGCGGATCGCCCGGCGCCAGCAGGCGCGGATCGAGCGACACGTCGGTGTAGCCGAACAGCGTCGGATCATAGCCCAGGGCGCGAGCCGAGAGCGCGATGTTGCCGTGGCGCGCGTCGAGCGGCGTGCCGTTGCGGCAGACGCGGTTGTTCATCTGGTAGAGGCCGGTGTAGAGGCAGGCGCGAGCGGGCGAACAGGGCGCCGCGCCGCCATAGTGCCGCTTGAACAGCACACCCTCCGCGGCCAAAGCGTCGGCATTCGGCGTCTGCACGACCGGATGGCCGGCTGCGGACAGACAATCGCCACGCCACTGATCGCATGTGATCAGGAGAATGTTGGGCCGCCTGGCTTTTCCAGTCACTCACAATACCTTTGTCGCGGGATGTCGAACGCCTTTCATGGAACCGAATTCCGGCCACGGCGCAAGCCCGACTCTGCGGGCCAATTGGTGAACGAACCTTGTTCCATCGTTCACTTTTACGACACAGTCCATTCTGTGTTTGCCGCCTTTGCCTAAACTGCTCTGGTAGTCATATTGGCGTGGACAGCGGCGAGGGCCGCACATGCACCAAGGAAGGAGCAAGACAATGCTCGACCAGATCAAGGGCCTGCATCACGTCACGTCGATGGCCAGGGATGCCCGCCAGAACAACGAATTCTTCACCAGGAAACTCGGCCAGCGCCGGGTCAAGAAGACCGTCAATTTCGACGCGCCCGACGTCTACCACCTCTATTACGGTGACGAGACCGGCACGCCGGGTTCGGTGATGACCTATTTCCCTTTCCCCGATATAGGCAAGGGCCGGCATGGGGTCGGGGAAGTCGGAACCACCGTCTACTCGGTGCCGGAAGGCACGCTTGGCTATTGGGAAAGCCGTTTTGCCGATGAGGGCGTCACTGGCCTCTCGCGCGAAGAGACCTTCGGCGAGAAGCGCCTGGCTTTTGCCGGACCGGATGGTGACGGCTTCGCGCTGGTCGAGGGCAAGGGTGACGGCAGAGCGCCCTGGGCGAAAGGCGGTGTTCCGGTCGACCAGGCGATCCGCGGTTTCCATTCGGTATCGCTCAGGCTGAAGGATGGCGGCGCCACTGAGGAGCTGCTGAAGTTCATGGGCTATGAGGAAGTCGACAAGTCCGGCAATCTCAAGCGGCTGGCGGTGAAGAACGGCAATGGCGCCGATGTCATCGACATCGAATCGCTGCCGAGCACGGCCTTCGCCGATCTCGGCGCCGGCTCTGTCCATCACGTCGCCTTCGCGGTCGAGAACCGCGCCAGGCAGCTTGAGGTGCGCAAGGCGTTGATGGACACCGGCTATGGGGTGACGCCAGTAATCGATCGCGACTACTTCTGGGCGATCTATTTCCGCACACCGGGTGGCGTGCTGTTCGAAGTCGCCACCAACGAGCCGGGTTTCGATCGCGACGAGGATACCGCTCATCTGGGCGAGGCGCTGAAGCTGCCGTCGCAGCACCAGCACCTGCGGCCGTATCTGGAACAGCATCTGCAGAGACTGGAAGGCTGAGGTCATGAGCAAGGACGCTTACATCCACAAGCTGCTGCCCGGTTCGCCGGGCGGTCCGCTGCTGTTCGTCTTCCATGGCACTGGAGGCGATGAGAACCAGCTTCTGTCGCTGGGGCGCGATCTCGCGCCCCAGGCAACCATCATCTCGCCGCGCGGCGATGTGTCCGAACAAGGTGCCGCGCGCTTCTTTCGCCGCACCGGCGAGGGCGTCTACGACATGGAGGATCTGGCACGGGCGACGATCAGGATGGCGGGCTTCGTCAAAGCCCATGTCGAAGCAGCGAAGCCATCGGCCGTGCTGGGTCTCGGCTATTCCAACGGCGCGAATGTCCTGGCCTCGGTGGTGTTCGCGGTTCCAGCGCTGTTCGGCGCGTCGGTGTTGATGCATCCGCTGATCCCGTTCGAGCCGCAGGTGAAGGGCAGTCTCGCCGGCCGCCATATTCTGATGACCGCCGGCAAGCGCGACCCGATCTGCCCGCCGAACCTGACCACGCGGCTCGAGGCATATTTGCGTGCCGACGGCGCCGATGTCACAGTGGAATGGCACGATGGCGGGCACGAGGTGCGGCCAAACGAGATCGAGGCGGCACGGCGGTTCTTTGTCGATGCTGCCCAAGGAGCATAGCGATGCCTGACCAACTGCCTGAGATCGAACTTGAGGATCGCGGTTCCAAGGGCCGCTATGTCCTGCGTGGACCCGATGGCGCCGAGGCCGAGATGACCTTCACCAAGATCGGTGAGCACCAGATCATCATCGACCACACCGAGGTGCCGGACGTCTTTCGCGGCCAGGGTGCCGGGCTTCGCCTCGTCACCCGCGCCGTCGAGGATGCGCGTGCGGCGGGTAAGAAGATCATCCCGCTCTGCCCGTTCGCCAACGCCCAGTTTCGCCGCCATCTGGAATGGGCCGACGTGCTGAAGCAATAGGGGTTTCGTCGCTTGGAAACGGTGCGGAAAGCGGCTGCGATCCCCACGGGGATGACTTTGGCATTTGTGCGGGTAGCGCATCCTGCCTAAGTCGATATGATATATCTCAGCCCCTTGCCGACAAACGAACCGAATGATCCCCCTATGACCGAAACCGATCTCGTTCCCGTCTTCGACGGCCACAACGATACGTTGCTCAGACTCTACCAGTCGAAAGACACGGATGTCGAAAAGCTGTTCATAGAGGGGAAATCGGGCGGCCATATCGACCTGCCGCGTGCCAAAGCCGGCGGCTTCGCCGGCGGCATGTTCGCCATCTTTCCGCCGCCTGTCGAGAAATCCAGGCGCGGCGCCGTGCCCCTGGCGCCGAGTGCCGCCGAGCCGCTGCCGCCCGAGGTTCCGCGCAATGAGGCGCTGACCTCGACCATCGCGATGGCCTCGATCCTGTTCAGGCTGGAACGGGCCGGAGCGCTCACCGTCTGCCGCAGCGCCGGCGATGTGCGCGGTGCCATGGCGCAAGGCTCGATCGCCGCGGTGTTCCACATCGAAGGGGTCGAGGCGATCGATCCCGAGCTCACCATGCTCGACGTGCTGCATGAAGCCGGCCTGCGCTCGCTCGGCATCGTCTGGAGCCGGCCGAACGCCTTCGGCCACGGCGTGCCGTTCCGCTTCCCGTCCTCGCCCGACACCGGCCCCGGCCTCACCGATGCCGGCAAGGCGCTGGTCAAGGCCTGCAACCAGCTGAAGATCATGATCGACCTCTCGCATCTCAACGAGAAGGGCTTTCGCGATGTCGCGGCGCTCAGCGATGCGCCGCTGGTCGCGACCCATTCCAACGTGCACGCGATATGCGGCCATTCGCGCAACTTGACCGACTGGCAGCTCGGCGCGATTCGCGAAACCGGCGGCATGGTCGGGCTGAACTTCGCAACCGGCTTCCTGCGCGAGGATGGTCGCATGAATGCCGACACAAGCCTCGACATCATGGTGCGGCATATCGATTCGCTGCTGCAGGCGCTGGGTGAGGACGGCGTTGGTCTTGGCTCCGATTTCGACGGCGCCATGATCCCGGCCGTCATCGGGGATGTCGCCGGCCTGCCGAAGCTGATCGATGCATTGGCGGCACGCGGTTTCGGCCGCGCACTGATCGAAAAAATCGCCTATCGCAACTGGCTCAATATGCTCGAGAAAACGATAGGTTAGAGACAGCCTGCGGCATGGCGTGTGCGGCCCGCCGGCATATGTCGACAAGGACATACTTCGTCGGTGGAAGCCGGATGCGATTGGGTGGATAGCCGGCAATGCTGAAGACCTTCACGGATGAGGGCGGCGAATTCGAGCGAACCGATGTCGTCATCGTCGGTGCGGGTTTCACAGGCCTGTCGGCGGCGCTCGAGATGAAGAAGGCCGACATCGATTTCATTCTGCTCGAAGCACGCGACCGGGTCGGCGGACGCGTCGAGTCCCGACTGAACGGACTTGGCGAACGGATCGATAGTGGCGGCCAGTTCCTGTGCGAGGACATGCCGGAATTGATGGCGCTGATCGAGGCGCGCGGCAAGACGCTGGTTGAAACCTATGTCGATGGCGATTTCATCACCCAGCCGACGATGTCCGTACAACGAGCAGAGCGGATCTATGACGCGGCAATGGCAATCCGCGAGCGCATGAACGGGATCGATCCGGACGACGTCTCGATTGCCGGACTGACCGTTGCCGACTGGCTTGCCCGCCAGCGCGATTCGGCCGACGCCAGGGCCGTCTTCCGTTCGATGATCGAAGGTCTCTGGTGCATGGCGCTGGACCAGATTCCTCTCTGGTATCTGATCGACAATGACCGACGCGTCACCAACGAGGTGCCGGAGCTGCAATATTTCGTGCGCGAAACAATGCATTCACTGGCCGACGATCTGGCCCGCGACCTTGGCGATCGGTTGCGGCTGAGCGAGCCGGTCACGCGCATCGAGCACAGTTCACAAGGTGTTCTTGTCGTTTCGGCCGGGGGTGCCATCGAGGCGCGCGCGGTCCTGGTTGCCGTCCCGCCGGCGACGGTTACGGAGCTCGCCTTTGCTCCCGCCTTGCCAGCCCGACTGGGGCGGGCGCTCGGCGCCTGGAAAAGCGGCGCGGCTATCAAGATCCTGGTGCGCTATGCCAAACCGTTTTGGCGCGGGCGGGATTTGAACGGCATGGTGATGTGGCTCGATCCGCCGGGGCTGTTTGCCTGCGACGCCGGCAAGGATGCGGAGCATGCCGCGCTCGTCGTGTTCGTCGGCGGGTCGCTCGCGCTGCGCTGGCGCGACCTCGGCGAGCCGGAACTGCGTGCGGAGGTGACCGGCCGGTTGGAGGCAGCCCTTGGCCGGAGTGCCGGTGATGTCATCGATTTCAGTTTGCGTGACTGGGTAGGAGATCGCTGGAGCGGCGGCGCGTACAGCGATCTTGTTGTCGACGTGACAGCAAGAGATGCCGAGCGGACGATCCTTGCCGGCGCACCGCCGGTGTATCTCGCCTGTTCAGAACTCTCGCCGTCGTTTCCGGGGTATGTCGAGGGCGCCATCATTGCCGGGCGTATCGCCGCGCACAAGATCATTGCCGAGCTTCAAGCTTCGGTCTGAGCCTGGTCTTTTCGAAAAACTGTTTGGCAAGATCGGGTCATGTTGCGCCTCAAGCCGGAGCGCCGTCGAAGCTATGCCCGATTTTGCCCGACTTCGCCCGAATGCTGTTTCGAATTGGTTACAGTGCCAGTCCTTCGCCACCCCATCGTCGTTACAAAGTGCGGATAAGTTCATTTCACCGCCAAAAGAAACTCAGCGAAGGGGAAGGCAATGCATGCGAAAATCCAGACGATCCGCGGCGAGAGCCGCCTTCAGGCTCCAGAGCGCAATGACCGCCGTCCGAAACTGGCGCTGCGCCAGCGGGCCAGCGACCACCCCATGGCGATGTTCATGGTGCTGGCTGCTTGCGCCTTCGTCGGCATGGCGTTCACGCCGACAATCGGGCCGGCCTTCGCTTCGTTGAATCCGCCGTCCAATCTCATCGACGGCGCGCAGACGACGACCAGGACCGCGCGTCTGCCGGTACCGGTGACCGACTTCGCCTGCAAGGGCCAGACCTGGGGTGCCGAGAGTATCGACTGCCTGCGCGCAATCGCCGAACAGTCCGGAACACACAAGAGCCGCGCCATCCGCATGATCGCCACTGCCGCACCGTTGGCCGACACGCCGAATATTTTCTGATTTTGTCGAAGCCTGATCCGAAACCGTTCCCGTTTTGGGATCATGCTCTGGACTCCCCGAGCGCTCCCTCCAGCGCGCTCTTCTTCGGCCCCCGCCCCCGGGGGCCTCTTTTTTATCCTTTAAAGGCCGCCTGTTCGGCAATGGCGGACAGCACACTGCGCACATCCAGCGTGCTGAACGGCTTTTCCAGGATCTGCGGCCGCTGCTGTGCCGGCAGGGCCTCGATTTCGGCTTTCGCACCGATCAGGTCGCCTGTAACCAGCACGAAACGCCGCGCCAGGTCAGGCTTTTCGGCGAGCAGCTCGCGATAGATCGATATGCCGCTGACGCCGGGCATGCGCAGGTCCGAAAAGACGATGTCCGGCGGCATGTGGCCGCTCAACGTGGCGGCGGCCGATTCCCAGACAGGAACGATCCGCGACTTGATGCCCATCAGTTCGAGAATGTCGGAAAGCGAGCCGGCGACATCCGGCTCGTCATCGATGATCAAGGCATGGCGCAGGCCGCTTGATCGCGGCTGGTTATCGCCGGCGGTGGCGAGGCCGGCCACGATGGCCGGCAGCTGGACGACGAAACGCGCGCCTCTCGGGAGCACTTCCTCGAACCAGACATTGCCATTGTGCCGCTCGATGATCGATTTCGAGATCGACAGGCCGATGCCGGTGCCGACGCCGACCGGCTTGGTGGTGAAATAGGATTCGAAGATGCGGCCGCGGATCGCTTCCGGCACGCCGGGCCCATTGTCCTCGACCGAGAAGCAGGGGTGACCGCGGTCGCTGCGGAACGTCCGCACCTTGATCAGCCGGTCACCGGCAATGCCAGCCAAGGCGTGCTGGCTGTTGATGAGGAAGTTGGCCGCTACCTGCGTCACATGGTCGGCGTCTGCCATGGCCAGCAGCGGGCCGGCGGCGAAATCGGTGTCGATGACGATGCCGCTTGAGCGCGCGCCATAGGCGGTCACTTCGAGTGCCGACCGGATCACCTGGTTGAGGTCGGTCTCGGCCTGTGCCGCGGGATGGAGGCGGACCATCGACAGGAAGCTCTTGACGATGCGGCCGCAGCGCTCGGCCGCGGCGCGCACCTTCTCGGCGCGCACCTTGGTCTGCGGATCGGAAGCGAATTCGTGCAGCAGCGTCGATTGCGCCACAACCACTGCCAGGGGATTGTTGAGCTCGTGCGATACGCCGGCCAGCAACGAACCCATCGCCGCCATCTTCTCGTTCTGGTGCAGCTTCTCGCGCTGCCGGCCGATTTCCTCCTCCGCACGCAATTTGTCGCGCAGGTCGCGGATGGAGCCGAAGATCAGGCGGCGGTCGGCGACCCGCATCTCGGTCGCCGTCAGCTCGATCGGGAACACTTCGCCGGCGGCATTCTGGGTCACCGTCTCGAGCCTTTGGCCGACCATCGGCGCGCCGCGGCCGGACATGTATTCGGCCCCCGAAGCATAGCCCTTGCGGTAATAGATCGGCACGATCGTATCGAGCAGATCCTTGCCGAGAATGTCGCTGCGCTGGAAGCCGAACATCTTCTCGGCGGCCGGATTGAATTCGATGATCGAGCCGGTCTCGTCGATGACGACGATGGCATCGAGCGAGGCCTGCAGCATAGTCCGGCGAATGACCTCGCTGGCGTGGGCGTCGGAGGGCGAGCGCTCGATAGCGTCGCCGATAGCGAGCGCGATGATGTGCAGCGTCGCCTCTTCCTCGTCGGTCCATGCACGCTCGCTGACGCAGTCATTGACCGCCAGCGTGCCCCAGAGATGGCCATGCGCGAAGACCGAGACCGAGAGGAACGACTTGATGTTCTGCTTCTCGAAATCGGTCCTCAGGAAACCTTCGAGGTCGCGCGTATGGCCGGCGAAGATCTTGCCTTGCCTCTCGTCCTCGGCAAGCCGCTCCAGCAGGGGGTCCGAATTGACGATCGATTGCATGATGACGGTCGGCGACGCCAGTTCACCGCCGAAAAGAGGGTCGATCCAATAGGCGGCCACGGATTGAGCGAAGCCCTGGCCGGGCAGTTCGCGCAAGCGAAACAGGATGCCGCGCTGGCAATCCATGGCCCGGCAGAGCGTTTCCAGTATGCCGTCCATCTCGCGCTGCCAGTCGCCTGCCTCGCGCAGCCGGCGAACGACACGCACGGCCGCCATGGCCGCGCCCTGCCTGAACCCTTGCATATCGGTGCTTGCTGCTTCAGCGATCATCTTGTGCTGTCATTCCGGAGTCGCGCCAATTCGGAGTCGTGCCAATTCCGGCTGGCGAGCAACCGAATCCTTCTGGCCCGGTGCTCAGTTGCCGTCGCCGGTCGGCAGCGAGAAGATATAGCCCTCGCCGCGCACCGTGCGCAGGAATTTCGGATTGGCGGGATCGGCCTCGATCTTTTTGCGCAGCCGCATGATGCGGATGTCGACCGCGCGCGACGATTCCGGATCTTCGGTGAAACCGATCGCCTCGGAGATAGCGGCGCGTGTCAGCAGCCGGTTGGCGCGGGTGAGGAAAATCTCCAGCACGTCGAACT
Source organism: Mesorhizobium sp. M7A.F.Ca.MR.176.00.0.0 (assembly GCF_004023165.1). Classification (NCBI taxonomy): domain Bacteria; kingdom Pseudomonadati; phylum Pseudomonadota; class Alphaproteobacteria; order Hyphomicrobiales; family Phyllobacteriaceae; genus Mesorhizobium; species Mesorhizobium sp. M7A.F.Ca.MR.176.00.0.0. Next base: position 48,804 of record NZ_RZTC01000020.1, read on the forward strand.
CACTCTTGGCCATGTCGATCACCGCGCCATTGGCACCGGTGACCAGCCTGCCGTCGAGATCGGCCTGAAAGGGCCCGAAGGCAACGGAACGGCGATCCGTCCCGGCCTTCTTGTCCTGGAGCTCCTTCGGCTGGGGAACGCGGCGCAACACGCTGCGGACCCTGGCCAGCACTTCGCGCAATTCGTAGGGCTTGACGATGTAGTCGTCGGCACCGAGTTCCAGCCCGACGATGCGGTCGAGCGCGGTGCCGGCCGCAGTGGCATAGATGATGCCGATCGGCAGTTTCGAACGCAGCCAGCGGCCGAGCGAGAGGCCGTCCTCGCCGGGCATGGCGATGTCGAGAATGGCGAGATGAAACGATTGCGTTTCAACGAGGCTGCGCGCCGCGGCGGCACTTTCAGCGGTGGCCACGTCATAGCCGGATGCGCCAAGATATTCGGCGACCGCGTCCCTGAGGTCGGGCTCATCCTCGACGATGACAATTCTTGCCCGCACGATGCTTTCGCTCCCACTTTCAGTGGAAAGTAGATTGGGTATAAACATCATGTCCAGCACTCATATCCGGGTTGCCAGGGAACGGTTGGAAAAGATGGCCGCACGATCCGTTATTGCGCTCGTTTCGGTAGCCGAAGTGGTGGCGACCGAACTCGCCGACCATCTCGAGCGGCGCGGCCACGACGTGCATCAGGCGCGCCAGCCCTGGGAGGCCGAATCGCTGCTGTCGGGAAAGGGCATCGACGTCGTCGTCGTCGGCGACAGCCTCAGCCAGGCGGAGGGGCGGGATCTGCTCAGACGTTATGGCGGCCAAGCAGGAGGCGGCGAGGGCGGGCCGGATTTCATCCTGATCTGCCGGCCGGCCGATCTTGTCGACAAGGTGCTGGCGCTGGAGCTTGGTGCGGCCGACGTCGTCGAGAGCCCGCTCAATGTCCGTGAACTGGCCGCTCGTGTCGGCGGCCTGCTTTCGCGCCGCGGCAGGGGCACCCAGGAACTCATCGTGCTGGAGAACGCGACCGTCGATCTGAGATCGGCCATGGTCATGCATCGTTCCGGCTCCGAGGAACAGCTTTCGCCCGGCCAGGTGGCGCTGCTCAGGTTGTTCCTGGCCAGTCCGCGCAAGGTGCTGACGCGTGACGACATCATCGCCGCGGCACCGGCCGAAAACGCCGACGCCTTCGATCGCTCGATCGATTCGCGCATCGTGCGGCTGCGCCGCAAGCTCGACACCGACACCATCACCACAATACGTGGCGCCGGCTATCGGTTCGATCCGCCGCGACAGTTCGCCGACTGACTGCCGGCTACTGGCGCAATCCCTTTTTTCGGGCATCGGATTTTCCATCTCTGGGCCCGATGCTCTTGACGCTCAGCGTACCAGCAGAAGCGATGGCCCCACCGGCATGTCACTGCCCATGGTGAGTTCGCTTGCATGGGCGCGGTCCCTGAGCAGCACGGTGGCAAGGCCGGCAAAGCCGAGCAGGCCCTGGGCGTAAAGCAGTGCGGACAGCACCGAAGCGGCAAGTTTCGTTTTCATCGTCGCAGTTCCCCAAATGCCAATTCTTCAAAAATGAACCTGTTGCGGGTCTCTTCAGGATACCCCCGAAGTGCCCGCGCCGCCCACGGAGCCCCCCGTCGCGGCGCGGGCCTTCGGTCCTCTCGGCAGCAAGTTGCCGGAGGCGCCGCGCAAACCCGTCAGCCTAAGGCCGACCCGCCAGAGGGCCTTTAGCCGGGCGATGCGCAGGCTGGAAACAATCCAGACCGTGGCGAAAAACAGTGCGGCATGCAGCGTCGAAATCTCGCCTGATGTCATCGCGCCGAGGCTTGTCAGCGGGATGCCGGCAACCGTGCCAACGCCGCCGATGACCGTTGCCGCGATGCTGATCCTGAGAAGCCAGGACAGCGCGTTCGATTTCGTTCCCATGTTCGTTTCCGGCTGTTTTCGTTGCGTCAACTTTGCTCGCACCCCGTATCCGGATCATGCCGCTTGGAGCCGCGCTTTGTTGCAGGTTGGTTTCGATGTCGACGACTGTTCTTTCACATGATGCCAATTCGCACTTTCGTTTGGAGGCGGATACTCATGTTCCCGCCGCTGGTCTTTGCTGGCGGGGCCTGCCGAGCGTGTCCAACCCCCATCTATAAGAGGGCCGTTTGTTAACCAGTGGAAACAGATTCGAAACAGAAGCGAGCATTTTGCGAAATCTTCTCGAAACATGACGTTGGGATAAGCGGCCATCGAATTGGAGCCGGACCAACCGGCAGAGAGAGGGGACTTCATCATGCATACCGCCATTTCCGCCAAGCTTATCAACATCACCGCCGCTGCCTTGACTGGTGCAGCACTGCTGCTCGGCGCCGGCTCGGGTGCGGCGCACGCCGCCAACAAGATCGTGGCGCGCGTTTCGCTTTCGCAGCAGATCATGGAAGTCTCCGTCGACGGCCGGCCGACCTTCGCCTGGAAAGTCTCCACCGGCGACCGGGCCCATGTGACGCCGACCGGCTCGTTCAAGCCGACCCGCATGCATGAAATGTGGTATTCGAAGAAATACGACAACGCCCCGATGCCGCACTCGGTCTTCTTCAGCGGCGGCTATGCGGTGCACGCGACCTATGCGATCAAGCGCCTCGGCCAGCCGGCTTCGCATGGCTGCGTGCGGCTGCACCCCGACAACGCCGCCGATTTCTACCAGCTCGTCGAAACCTTCGGGGCGACCAACACCAGCATCGTCATCGTCAAGTAGCAGGCTGTGACCGGCGCGTCAGCATGCTGCCGCGCCGTGTTCAAGGCTCCCGCCGGAAAACGCTGCGGTATCGAGCACAGCTCGAACCAGGGTATTGAGTACAGCGCAAACCGGCGGTATCGAGCAAAGCTCGAACCGGGGTATCGAGCCCAGCCAAAAAGAAAAGAGGCCGGAAATTCCCGGCCTCTTTTCTTTTGCTTCCATCTATTTGTCCTGCCCATTTCCGAGCGGGAATTCCTCGACCGCCTTAGCTCGGCAGTGCCGGCATCAGCTTGGGATCCGGCTTCTCCGCCAAATGAGGCAGGTCCTTGCTGGCGATGAAGGTGTAGAACATGGGCACAACGAAGAGCGTGAACAGGGTTCCGACCAGGATGCCGGTGAAGATGACCAGGCCCATCGAATAGCGGGCCGCGGCACCAGCGCCGCTGGACGTAATCAGCGGCACCACCCCGAGGGCCATCGCCGCTGTCGTCATCAGGATCGGCCGCAGGCGCACCTTGGCCGAGGCGATGATCGCGTCGCGCCGCCGCATGCCATGCTTTTCACGCTGCTGGTTGGCGAACTCGACCAGCAGGATGCCGTGCTTGGTGATCAGACCGATCAGTGTGATCAGGCCGACCTGCGTGTAGATGTTGAGCGTGCCGAGGCCGAGATTGAGCGGCACGATCGCGCCGAAGATCGACAGCGGCACCGCCATCATGATGATCAGCGGGTCGCGGAAGCTTTCAAACTGCGCCGCCAGCACCAGATAGATGACGACAACGGCGGCCGCGAAAGCGATCAGGATGGTGTTGCCCTGTTCCTTTTCCTGTCGCGATTGACCGGAATAGTCGATGAAGAAGGTGTCGGGCAGGCTCTCCTGGGCGATGTCCTCCAGCGCCTTCAGCCCGTCGCCAGTCGTGACGCCGGGCAACGGAAGCGCCGAAATCGTCGACGAATTCAGTTGGTTGAACTGCTCGATTGCCGCCGGCGCCGCATTGTTCGAAATCTTGACCACCGCCGAGAGCGGCACCATCTCGCCCGTCACGCTGCGCACGAAGTATTCGCCGAGCTTATCGGGGTTGTCGCGAAACTCCTGCGGCACCTGCGGGATGATGTCGTAGCTGTTGGAGTCACGGTCGAACTGCGCCACTTCGGCGCCGCCGACCAGCAAGGTCAGCGTGCGGCCGATATCTGCGATCGGCAGGTTCAACGCCGCGGCGCGATCACGGTCGATGGTCACCGTCACCTCTGGTGCGTCATAGGCCATCGAATTCTGCACGACGATGAAGCGGCCGGAGGCTTGCGCCTTGTTCTTGATCTGCTCGGCCACCTCGTACACTTCCGAGGAAGCGCCGGTCGATCGCACCACCATGGAAATGGGCAGGCCGCCACCAGAGCCGGGCAGCGTCGGCGGCGCGAAGACGAAGGCCTCGACGCCAGCCACTTTGGCGATACGGGCCGTGATGTCGGCCTGCAGTTCCTTCGAATTGCGCTTGCGTTCCGCCCAATCCTTGAAGGCATAGCCGACGAAGGCGCTGTTTGTCGTGCCGCCGAAGGCGACGGCCGAGAACTGCGCCCGTGTTTCGGGAATATCCTTCACCAGGCCGAGGATCTGGTTGACATATGTCTCGGTGTAATCGGAGGTCGCATAACGCGGCCCTGTCACAATCGAGAGCAGAAAGCCCTGGTCCTCTTCCGGCGCCAGTTCGCTCGAGGTCTTGGTGAACATGAAGCCGGTGACGCCGACAAGCGCAAGCACGATGATCAGCGTCAATGGGCGATAATTGAGCGACCCGGTGACGGCGCGTTCATAGACATGCTCGACGCGCGCGAAGGCGCCGTCGACAATGCGCTGGAAACGGCCCGGCGTGCCGGACTTCAGGAGGCGTGCCGACATCATCGGGGTGATGGTGATGGCGATGACGCCCGACAGCACCACTGAGCCGGCGAGCGTGACTGCGAATTCACGGAACAATGCGCCGGTCAGGCCCCCGGTGAAGGCCAGCGGCGCGAACACGGCGGCCAGTGTCATGGTCATGGCAATGATGGCCGACGATATTTCGCGCATACCGCTGAACGCGGCCTGCATCGGCGACATGTGGTCTTCTTCCATATGGCGATGGATGTTCTCCACCACCACGATGGCGTCGTCGACGACCAGGCCGATCGCCAGCACCATGGCCAGCAGCGACAGCAGGTTGATCGAATAGCCCACCGCAAACAAAAGGAAACAGACGCCGATCAGCGACAACGGGATGGTGATGATCGGCATCATCACCGACCGGAAGGAGCCAAGGAACAGAAGGATGACGACGATGACGATGGCAACCGCCTCGGCGATGGTCTTGAACACCTCTTCGATCGAAGCGCTGATCTGCCCGGTCGCGTCGTAGACGACCTCGATCGTCATGCCTTTCGGCAGCGTCTCCTGAATCTGCGGCACCAGCTTGGTGAGCGCAGCCGCCGTGGTCAGCGGATTGGCCGCCGGCGTCGGGAAGATGGCGAGGAAGGTGCCGGGCTTGCCGTTGAACGAGACCCGGGTGTCGGTGTTCTCGGCGGCGAGTTCGACGCGAGCCACGTCGCGCAACCGCACCACATTGCCGTCAGTCGAGCGCAGCGGCAGCTCGGCGAATGCCTCCGGCGTCTGCAATGTCGAGCGCACGGTGATCGAGGAAACGACATACTCGTTCTGGGTGTTGCCGGGCGCCGACAGGAAGTTGGAATTGTTGATCGCCGTTAGCAGTTCGGAGGCCGTCACGCCGCGCGCGGCAAGCTTGACCGGATCGATCCAGACGCGCATCGAGTATTCCTGGGCGCCGAAGATCTGCACGTCGGCGACGCCTTCGACCGTCGACATGCGCGGCCTGATGACGCGCTCGATATACTCGGTCAGCTGCTCCTTCGTCATGTTCGGGTTCTGCATCGAGATGTACATCATCGCGAACTGCTGGCCGGTGCCCTTGACGATGACAGGGTCCTTCGATGCGTCCGGCAAGGTGCCGCGCACGCCCTGGACCTTGGACAGGACTTCGGTCAGCGCGACGTCGGGGTTCGAGCCGAGCTTCATCTGCACGGTCACGGTGCTGGAGGACGGGCGGCTGGACGAGGTGACGTAGTCGATGTTTTCGGTCGAGGCGACGGCGCGGGCAATCGGGGCGGAAATGAAGCCCTGGATCAGATCGGCGCTGGCGCCTGGATAGGCCGTCGTGATGGTGATCGCGGTTTCATCGACCTTCGGATACTGCCGGATCGACAGGTTGAAGATGCCCTGGAAACCCAGGAGCAGGATCATGCAGGCAAGGACCGTCGAAAGAACAGGCCGGCGAATGAAGAGATCTGAAAAGCTCATTGCTGTTCGGCCTGCTTGTTCGCCGATTTGGTCGGGTCGATGGTGTTGTCCACAACGACGGACATGCCGTTGTAGAGGCGGTTCTGGCCGGCGGTGACGACCTCGTCGCCGGCCTTCAGCCCCTCGACGATCTCGACCATGCCTTGATTGCGGCGGCCGGGCTTGACGAACACCTGCGACAGCACGAGCGCGGGCTTGTCACCTTCCGCCGCCGGCTTGGCCGGATCGGCAGCCTTGTCGGTTGGTTTTGCCGCATCGGCGGCAGGCTTGGCTGCATCAGCCGCCGGCTTCATGGCATCGGCCGGCTTGGTGTCCGCAGGCTTGGCTTCCGCCGATTTGTCGGCTGACGGCGCGGCGGGTTTTTCCTCTGGCTTGGCTGGGGCCGCCTCGGCAGGCTTGGCCGGCTGCACCACGAAGATGTAGTCGCCATAGAGGCTTGTCGTCAGCGCCGTCTGCGGCAGGGTCAGCACGTTCTGCTCTTCGGGCAGCTCGACACGCACCTGCACGAACTGGCCGGGGGTCAGCTTGCCATCGGGATTGGCGACTTCCGCCCGGATGTTCACCAGCCGGCTGGACGAGTCGATCTTCGGGTCGATGCCGCGAATGGCGCCTGCGAATGGCCTGTCCTCACCGCCAAGGCCCAATCGAATCGTCTGGCCGATCTTGAGCAAGGCGAGTTGCTGTTCGGGAACCGAGAAATCGACCCGCATCGTGTCGAGGTCCTGCAATGTCACCACGGCGGTGCCGGGCGCCAGATACTGGCCGATATCGATTTTCGGAATGCCCACCGTGCCGCCGAAAGGCGCCGTCAGCTGCTTCTGTTCGAGTACGGCCTGCAGCTTGGTGACCTGAGATGCCGAGGCCGAGGCCGCCGCACGCGCCGTGTCCAGCGTCGAGTCGGAGCCGACGCCACGCCTGGTCAGTTCAATGGCGCGGGCCAGCGAGGTCTGGTCGAGCGCGGCCTGCGCTTTCTGTGCGTCGAGATCGGCGCGCTCGACGGCGTCATCGAGCTGCAGCAGAACCGCATTGTCGGCCACCTTCTGGTTGGCATGGAAAAGGATGTCCTTGACGATCCCGGTGGTCTCGACCGTCAGGTCGACACCACGCACAGCCCTGACCGTACCGATCGCCTCGACGCCTGGCGTCCAGGCCGAAGGCTTGGCGATGGTCGTCGAAACGGTTGCCGCCGGCGGCTTCATCGATGCGAAGTACTGCTTGATGCCGTTGTCGCGCAGGAAGTTGAAGCCGACGATGCCGCCGACCACAACGACGAGCAGAGCCAGAACCAGAACAATGATAAAGATACGGAGTATGCGCTTGAACAAGGAAGTCCCCTCAGTCGAAATCCGGCGCGAAGCGCGGATATCGGGACACATATCGACTGCGGGTCCCGATTTCAAATAATGGCGGTCTTCCTGTACCGTCTGGACGGTCTTGTCAATTGGGCCTAAGCTTGCGACGGGAGGCCCCATGAGAGCCCAAAGACCGAATTCGCGCGAGAAGATTCTCGCCGCGGCGGCTGATGTTGCCCGGGAATCCGGACCAGGCAGCCTGTCGCTGGATGCCGTAGCCAGCCGTGCCGGCGTGTCGAAGGGAGGGCTCCTCTACAATTTCCCGACCAAGGCCAAATTGATGCAAGGTTTGGTCGAAGGCTATCTGCGTGAGTTCGAGCACGCACTGGAAGCCGCCCGCACAAATGCCAAGGACGAAAATCCCCTGGCTGTCTACATCAGGCTGTCAGCCAATGATTGCGAGGAAAAGCAGCCGTCGGCGTCCTGGATTTTCTCGGCCATCGCCGAGGATCCCGATTTCATGATGCCGATAAAGACCTTCAAGAGGCAGCTTTTCGAGCGGCTGAAAGGTGAGACGCCGGATCTCAAATCGCTGTTGATCTGCTATCTCGCCATCGAGGGATTGCGCAGCATGAACCTCTTCGATTCGGATGTTCTGTCGAAAGACGAGCGAGAGCTTCTGGTATCGTCCCTGCTCGAGATCGCCAAATAGGCGTCGCCCACCCTATGTCTGGACCCCGCTGGTCGAAAGGCAGATTCCCGACACCATGAAGGCGCGCGGCATGACCGAGGAACAGGTCAAGCACGATGTGCTGCTCGCAGCCCAGCCGACCAAGGAATTCGTCACCGTCGACGAGCTTGCTGCGTTGACGCTGTTCCTGTGTTCGGACGCGGCCAGGCAGATCACCGGCACGACCTTGCCGATGGACGGCGGCTGGACGGCACAGTAGCCCGGCCCCGAAGGCTCAGCATTTGCTTCCGGCGGCCAATAGCGGGGTGTCTCCTGGTTGGATTCCGCTGCTCGTTCGACGCGAGAGTTTCGGGATAGCGGCGATCAACTCTCGCGTATAGGCCTGCTGCGGACGATCCAGGACATCTTCCGTATTGCCATACTCAACCAGCTTGCCGTGCTGCATGACCGCAACGTGCTCGCAGAGATAACGCACCACGCCCAGATCATGGGAAATCAGGATCAGCGTCAGCGACAATTCGCGGCGCAGCCGCGCAAAGAGGCCGAGCACCTGGGCCTGGATGGTGACGTCCAGAGCGGAGGTGACTTCATCGGCGATCAATATCTCAGGTTCCAGCGCCAGGGCTCTGGCGATGCCGACGCGCTGCCGCTGGCCGCCGGAAAGCTGCGTGGTGCGTCGGTCCAGCAACTGGCGTGGCAATTCCACTTTTTCCATCAGCTCGCGGATCCGCTCCGGGATGTCTCTTTCCGGGCAGATGTTCTGTTGCCGCAGCGGTTCGGCCAGAGTTCGCGCAACCGTAAACGCCGGGTTGAGGGACATGAACGGGTCCTGGAACACCATCTGCAGTTTGCGAACCTGCTCCGGTCGGCGCTGCCTTAGCGCGCGATCGAGCGATTGGCCGTCCACCTCGATCTCTCCTTGTTCCGGCTGCACCAGGCCTGCAATGGCCCGGGCTATGGTGCTCTTGCCGGAACCGGACTCGCCGACGATCCCCAGTGCCCCACCGCGCCGCAATGCCAGCGAAACATTGTCGACCGCGCGCACGATCTGCGGCGGCTTGCGTGTCGCCCAGGCTGCAAGGCTCTGCCCTGGGTAGAAGCTCACGCACAGGTTCTTCACCAGGAGATGCGGTTCCGTCGCCACGGGGCAGGCATGCGTGGTCGGCTTCATCAGCGAGGGTTGGGAAGCGATCAGGCGCTTCGTGTATTCATGGGCGGGGTCACGCAGGATTTGATCGACCGAGCCGATTTCCAGCACCGCGCCGTCCTTCATGACGACGACGCGGTCGCACATTTCCGCGATCACGCCAAGGTCGTGAGAGACCAGAATGACCGACAGCTTGCGTTCACGCCGGATGCCGCGGAGCAGGTCGAGTATCTGAGCTTGCACCGTAACATCAAGTGCCGTCGTGGGCTCGTCGGCAATCAGCAGTTTCGGTTCGCAGGCAAGGGCCGCCGCAATCATCACCCGCTGACGCATGCCACCGGATAGCTCGTGAGGATAGGCGCCCGCGCGCCTTGGCGCGTCCTTGATGTGCATGTCTTCGAGCAGTCCGACCGCCCGCGCATTGGCCTGCCGCCAGGATACGCCTTGATGGACCACCATCGCTTCTCCCACCTGACGCCCGACCGTCATGATCGGATCAAGATGCGTCGACGGGTTCTGGAAGATCATCGCCGCTTGCCCGCCACGCAGCTGGCCCAGATCGGCATCCTTCATGGCGAGGACATCGCTGCCCTCGAACATGATCCGGCCCGACTTCACCAGTGCGTTGCCGGCAATCAGCTTGAGGATGGCTCTGCAGGCCACCGTCTTGCCCGATCCGGATTCACCGACGATCCCAAGGACCTCTCCTGCTTTTAGTGAAAAGCTGACGCCGCGCAGGGCGTGGACGTCGCCAAAATTGGTGGCGAAGTCGATGGTGAGGTTCTCGACGCTGACGAGGTCGCTCATCTCAGGATTCCGTGTTCAGGAGGCGGGCGAGACCATCTGCGGTCAACGAGAGGCCCAGTGCCAGAAGGCAGATGGCGATGCCTGGGAAGATCGCAATCCACCATGCGGTCGTCAGGTAGGTCTGCCCGTCCGCGATCATGGCGCCCCATTCGGGCGTTGGCGGTTGTACGCCGAGGCCGAGAAAACCCAATGATGATCCGAGTACGATGGCCAGCACGGCATCGGTCATGACGAAGACGATCGATGGGACGATGGCATTCGGCAGGATGTGGAACAGCATGATGCGCAAATGCCCAAAACCCATGCCACGTGCCGCCAGCACGAAATCGACGCCGCGCAGCACCAGCGCCTGGCTCCGCACAAGTCGCGCATAGCTGACCCAGTTCACCAAGGTGAGCGAGATGAAGTAGCTCTTGAGGCCAGGCCCCAGCACGGCCACGATGGCGATCACGAGGACGAAATAGGGAAATGATACGGTGACCTCGAGGATGCGCATCAGCGCCGCATCGATCCGGCCACCCAGATAGCCGGCGATAAGGCCGATGATGGTCCCCAGGATGATCGGACCAACGACGCCAAAGAAGGCCATGGCGAGATCGTAGCGTGCGGCAAACAGTGTTCGCGCCAGGACATCGCGGCCGATGGCGTCGGTGCCAAACCAATGCTCGGCGCCAGGTGGTTTCAACGCCTGCATCACATCGACCTTGATCGGGTCGAAACTGGTCAGCACTGGCGCCAAAATGGCCACGACGATCCAGGCCAAGGTGATGGCGCCGCCAATGATCAAGGTTGCCGGCATCGTCCGGATACGCGCCATGGCCAAGGAGCCGCTGCCCTGCATCACATCGCTCATAATTCCACCCTTGGGTCGAGAATGGCGGTCAAGACATCGACGGCAAAATTCGAAATGACGACACCTACGGCAAGCAGCAGGGCCACTGCCTGGACGACGAACTGGTCGTGCGTGAGAACGCCGCGGATGAGCAGGTTGCCGAGCCCTGGAATGTTGAAGACATTTTCGACAACGACCGTTCCGCCGATCAGGAAGGCGACCACGACGCCCAGCAGGTTGACTGTCGGCAACAGGGAATTCCAGAACACATGCCGGGAAAAGATGTAGCTTTCCGGCAGGCCCCTGGAGCGGCAGGCGATCGCGTAATCCTTGTCCATCTGCTGAATGAAGGTCGCGCGCAGATTGCGCGCGAGGATTGGCGTCACCCCGATGCCGATCGTCAGGGCCGGCAGGAACAGATGCCACAGATTGTTGAAAAAGGTCGGCCCGTAACCGGATACGGGAAAGATCTTCAGCCGCAGGCAGAAGCCCATGATCAGCAGCAGGCCGACAAAGTAGGACGGCACGCCGACGCCCGCGACGCAGACGAGACGGATGAGGTGATCGATCCACCGTCCGCGCTGCCGGGCAGCGGTGACCGCGAGCGCGAATGTCAACAGCAGCGAGATCACGAGGCCATAGAGGATCAAGAAAACCGTTGGCACGATCCGTGCCGCGATGACGCCGCTGACGGGACCCCGGAAGGCGATCGACTGACCGAAATCGCCGCGCAGGCAATTCAGCACGTAATAGAAATACTGCACGGGGATGGGCTGATCGAGACCGTATCGCGCCCGCACGAATTCGATCGCCTCCTGACTGGCCTTGGGGCCAAGCATGAGGCGAACCGGATCGCCGGGTGTCATTTGCAGCAGCAGGAAGGTGATCACACTGATACCCAGCAGCACGGGGATCAACTGTATCGGCCGCCTGAGCACGAAGGAGAATCGATTCATGGTCGGGATCCTGGTGTCAAATCGATGCGAGACGGGGACGAAGGTCTCGTCCCCGTCTCGCATCCTGTGCCGATCAATCCAGGCTGGTCCCGCCGATGGACGAGAATTGCAGGCCGACGTTCAGGACCAACCCTTTCACGCTCGGAGCGTAGGCGTTGAGCCACGTCGGGTGATAGAGCGCCACCTGCGCCACCTCGTCCACCACGGTCTTCTGGATCTGGGCATAGAGCTCGGCCCGTTTGGCATTGTCCGCCTCACCCGAGGCTTCATCGATCAGCTTGTTGATCGTTTCGTTGTTGTAGCGGGTGTAGTAGGACTTGTTGTCGCCCGCGCCCCAGACGCACCAGCGCAATGCGTTGTCGGGATCTCGCGTCTCGTTGTACCACCAGTTCATTTCCGCCTGGTACTCGCCATCGGCGAGGCGGGTCCATGCCTGGGTTGAATCGATCTTGGCAATGTTGACGGTGATGCCGACTTCCGCCAGCTGCGCCTGGATCAGCACCGCCGCCTTTTCCTCGTCGGCACTTCCGGCATTCTGGATGAGTTCGAAACTGGCTCCGGTCTTGCCGGACTCGGCCAGCAGGGCCTTGGCCTTTTCGACGTCTCGGGCAATGACCGGCAGCGATTTGTCGAAGAAATCGAGCGTCGGGCTCATGATGGAACTCGCCGGCGTGCCGAGACCCAGCGTCACCGCGGCATTGATGGCCGTGCGGTCGATGCCGTAGCTGACGGCCTGGCGGAATTTGAGGTCGTTGAAGGGTTCTGCCGAATGGTTGATCAGCATGTCATAAGTGGTGCTCGAAGGTTCAGGGTCGGCGCGGAAGCCGGCGGCCTTCAACTCGGCCATGCGCGGCGCTGGAACGGCGAGGCAGACGTCGAGTTCGCCCGCCTGCAACATCGAGACCCTGGTGTTGTCATCCGGGACATAGCGGAATTCGACGCCGTCGATCTTGGGCTCGCCTTGGCGGTAATAGTGCTCGTTGCGGCCAAGGACCACGCGGTCTCCCGGCTTCAATTCGACGAATTTGAACGGCCCTGATGTGACCGGCGCCTTGGCGAAAGCGTCGTCGCCCATTTTCTCGACCGCTGCCTTCGGCACAATGCCGGTATTCCAGATTTCGGTCAGCGTCAGGAAGGGCGTGAATTTGCGATCGAGCGTCATCACCACTGTCCTGGCGTCCTTTGCCTCGATCTTGGTCAGGGGCTGGAACGGCGCCGCATAGGCGGAATCCTTCTGGAAGCGCATGCGGTTCCAGCTGAACGCCACGTCCTCCGCCGTGATCGGCGACCCATCGGAAAATTTGGCCTCGCGCAGGTGAAAGGTATAGGTCTTGCCGTCATCCGCGATGTCCCAGCTCTCGGCAAGGCCCGGGCCGACTTCGGTGCGATCGGCATTGGCATGCAGCAGGCGTGCATACATCATGCCCTGGATGAGGATATCGGCTCCGTAAGTGGTTTTGATCGGGTCCAGGGTGAGAACCTCGGCTCCATAGGCCATACGCAGTATCTTGCTGCCGTCAGCATTGGCTCGAAGCAATGTGGCCGGCAACGTCGCGATGCTGAAGCCGGCAAACGTCGCACTTTTGAGGAATACTCTGCGGTCCATGACAAACTCCCATTTTCGTTGATGATGTTCCCGGGGCGGTTCCATGCTTGTTGGTTCAAGCAGTCGTTGTTGGTTCAAGCAGTCTTGGTGATGTGGGTAGGTGGTTTGCGCTGGTGCCAGGCGTAGTCGGCTTCAAGCACCGCACCCAACCGCAGCAGCAGATCGTCGCGTCCGAACGCGGCGACAAACTGCACTCCGATCGGCAGGCCGTTTTGCGTCCAGCCGAGCGGCAGGGATATCGCCGGCGATCCGGTGCCGTTGAAGAGCGCGCTGAACGTCTCCTTCGGCGCCAGATCGGCGAACACCGTGTCGATGTCGCGGCCAGGACGATCCGGGTTGTGCGTGCCGAGCAACTCCGGCGAGATCGCGCAAGTCGGCGTCACCAGCACGTCATGGACGGCCAGGAATTCGCCAACCGTCCGCGTGATCCGGTCATACACCGCGAGAGCCGCGATCAGGCTTGCCGCATCGAGCGTTCGGCCATGGCGGTAGACGGCAAGTGTCGTCTGCTGCAGGCTGGCTTCATCGATCGGCCGCCGCAGCAGGGCCGCCAACTCGTCGAGCGACTGCGCCGTAGAAGCTGCCCAGATCACTTTCTGTGCCGCCAGATAGCGCTCATAATCGAACACAGGCCCGGCTTCGACGACCTTGTGGCCCAGTTGCTCCAGCCTCTTGCCCACTTCGAGAACCGCCGCCTTCACCTCGGCGTCGAGCGGATAGCCGGACCAGGACGTTGTGCACAGGGCAATGCGCAAAGCATTGGATGGCGTCTTGATCGCTTGGGCATAGCTGGTGGTCGGAGGGGCGATCTCATAGCTGTCGCCGGGAAGCGCACCGGACCCCAGATCAAGCAAAGCCGCCGTGTCGCGGATCGAGCGTGTCAGCATGAATGAAATGGCGAGACCCAGCATTGGCGCATTCGATTCCGGCGCGCCGCTGATCCGGCCACGAGACGGCTTCAGGCCGACGACACCGCAAAAGGCGGCTGGGGTGCGAATGGAGCCGCCACCGTCGGCGCCTTGCGCGAAGGGAACGATGCCGGCGGCAACGGCCGCGGCTGCGCCGCCGCTCGATCCCGAAACACCCCTGCTGGTATCCCAGGGATTGCGTGTCGCACCATAGAGAGAGGATTCGGTTGCCGCAGCTATGCCGAATTCCGACGTGGTGGTACGCCCGATATTGGCAAGGCCGCCGGATCGCATTTTCACCCAGAAGGCGTGATCGTCGCCGCAAATGAAACCCTTGGCGAGAACGCTGCCGAACTCTCCCGGCCGGCCGGCTTCGATAGGGAAATCCTTGGTCAATGTCGGCATGCCGTGGAAAGGTGCCGGTCCGGGAACATCGCCCAGCCCCTCGATCGCATCGGCATAGGTTTCGATCACGGCATTGAGCTGCGGATTGACCGCGGCGATCCCTGAAAGGATGCAGTTACCCAGTTCGCGTGGCGTAACTTCCCGATTGCGCAGGAGCTCGGCCAGACCGACGCCGTCATAGGCGGCGTATTCCGTCAACTTCATGCGCCTGCCCTGACTGTCCACGGTTTCAGCAACGGGTGATGCATCGTCATTCTTCGCCCTCTTCCTCTTTGATGTGCCGTGCGACGCGCCGTGGCGGTTTGTGGAAGGTTCGCAGGATCCCGGCGATATCCTCCAACTCATTCATCCGCGTCTCAGCCGATTTGCCGAGTTTCTCGGCAACGGAATGCGTGAGGAGGTTCAGAACCGAACTTATCGCGGCCGTCGAATCCCAGTACAGGTCGACGCGCGTCGATACTTCGAGCGCCAGTTTTGTGTATTCAGATGCCCAATGGCTGTATTTGTCGGTAACGATGATCAGAGGAATCTTTCGGCGCTTGATCTGGGCGCACAGCCGAAAGCTCATCGCTGCGTATTCCGCCGTGTCGATCAGCAGCACGCAAGAATTTTCGCCGCTATCGGTGAGGATTTCCGAGAACGTGCCGCCCAAACCTTCGGCAAAGCGGACATCGCTACGCACCCAGCGCAGACGCGTCGCGAAATCGAGCCCTAATCCCTTCACGGCCTGGAAGCTGACGCAGTTCACGCGGTCGCAGGTGCTCAGCAGATGAACGATTTCGGACCACATCTCGCCCTGGGCAAGGCCATAGGCCGCGGCCAAGGCCTGCTGCTCCATCTCCAGGCTGCGAGCCAACCGCCCCTGCTTCTCGCCGCCGATGCGGAAACGCAACTCGGCACTGTCCAGGCCTGGGCTTGTGACTTTCGGCGCGGAGCGCAGGCCACGCTTCATTTCCTTGAGGTCGGTGTAGCCGAGACGCCGCACGAAACGGGTAACGCTTGCCTCGCTTACGCCGGCGCCGGCGGCAATGGTGGCGCCAGTTTCAAAGGGAATGTCATGGATGTTGGCGAGCAGGTATCGCGCGATTGCCTGCTCGGTCCGCGCGAACTCCAGCCAGCCCTCACGCAACCTGGCTTCAAGCGCGCTGGCCACCTCGGTCTCACCGGAAACAGTCTTCTCGCCAGGCGTTTTCATCTTCATCGGCCGCAACGTCCCTTGGCAGACCTATTTGGAACAGACCGGAAAAGGCCACCCCAGGAAGCGCACTTCATTTCCAGTTCATGACGCGACGCTAGCACGCGAGAGCACGCTGTGAAAGATAAATTTTACGAACTAATATTTCGGTACTTTTATTTCACGACCGGCCGTAATCCAAAAAAACGTTCCGCGCTGGCTCCGCCTCCGAGCGAACCTGTCTTTGCGCGCCGTGCGGTTCGCGGCTTCGTTTTCGTCCATGGTTCGGGCTGCCGGGAAAGTGGTTTTAAGCACGACAATCTGGACATTAGTCTTGACAGAAATACAGATGTTCAATACCCGTCAGGCAATCGAACAAGCCTGCATTATGGGAGGAACGAGCGGTATGGCTTCCAATGTTTCGTTGACGGGCCTTGCCCGCGATCTCGAGGAACGTGCCAAGTCGGGCAAGCCTATCCGCATCGGCCTGATCGGCTCGGGCGAGATGGGAACCGACATCGTCACTCGTGTCGCTCATATGTCAGGCATCGAGATCGGCGCCATTTCCGAACTGAACCTGCCTGCCGCCAGCAAGGCCGTCGATATCGCCTTCCAGGAAACCGGGCATGCGCGCGAGGTGTCGAACGCGTCGGCGATGACGGCGGCGATGGAAGCCGGCAAGGTGGCGGTCACCAACGATGCCAGCCTTGTCATCAACGATGATCTGATCGACGTCGTCATCGACGCCACCGGGGTTCCCGCCGTCGGCGCCGAGATCGGGCTGCGCGCCATGGAACATGGCAAGCATCTGGTGATGATGAATGTCGAGGCCGACGTCACCATCGGCGCCTATCTGAAGAGCGAGGCCGACCGGCTCGGCGTCACCTATTCGCTGGGCGCCGGCGATGAGCCGTCCTCCTGCATGGAGCTAATCGAGTTCGTTTCGGCCATGGGGCATCCGATCGTTGCCGCCGGCAAGGGCAAGAACAACCCGCTCAACATCGACGCTATTCCCCCAGACTATGAGGAGGAAGCCAAGCGCCGGCACATGAATGTGCGGATGCTGGTCGAATTCGTCGACGGCTCCAAGACCATGGTCGAGATGGCGGCGATCGCCAATGCCACCGGCCTGGTTCCAGACAAGGCCGGCATGCATGGCCCGGCGGCGACGCTTGGCGAACTGTCCAAGGTGCTGGTGCCGCAGAAGGATGGCGGCGTGCTGTCGAGGGTCGGCGTCGTCGACTATTCGATCGGCAAGGGTGTCGCGCCCGGCGTCTTCGTCGTTGCCGATATGTCGCATCCGCGCATCTCCGAGCGTATGGAAGATTTGAAGATGGGCAAAGGCCCGTATTTCACTTTCCATCGTCCCTATCACCTGACCTCGCTCGAAGTGCCGCTGACCTGCGCGCGCGTCGTGCTCTACGGCAAGGCCGACATGGTGCCGCTGGCCAAACCGGTGGCCGAAGTCGCCGCCGTGGCCAAGAAGGACATGAAGCCCGGCGAGAAGCTCGATGCGATCGGCGAATATTGCTATCGTGCCTGGATCATGACGACGCCTGAGGCGCGCGCCGCCAAGGCCATTCCCTGCGGCCTGCTGCAGGGCGGCTCGGTCACCGCGCCGATCAAGAAGGGCGAGCTCATAACCTACGCGAATGCAGCGCCCGCGGCGGGCTCCAAGATCGCCGAACTGCGCGCCCGCCAGGACAAGCTCGTCTATGGGTCCGTGGGAGCGTGATCATGGCCACAGCCAGCAAAGCCGTCACTGACAGTCGCGCCAATCTGCCCTTCGTCTACCGCCACTACAGCGCCGAGCAGCTCAGGGAGGTGCTCCACAAGATGTACCTGATCCGCCGCTTCGAAGAGGGCGCGGAGGAGTGCTACACGCGCGGTCTCATCCACGGCACCATGCATTTGTCGATCGGCCAGGAAGCCAGCGCCATGGGCATCTGCATGCCGCTTGCCGAGGATGACCAGATCACCTCGACGCATCGCGGTCATGGCCACTGCATTGCCAAGGGTGCCGAGGTCAAGCGCATGTTCGCCGAGTTCTTCGGCAAGACCACAGGCTATTGCAAGGGCCGTGGCGGCTCGATGCACATCGCCGATGTCGGCAAGGGCAATCTCGGCGCCAATGGCATCGTCGGCGGCGGCATCCCGATCGCCGTCGGGGCGGCATTGTCCTCCAAGATGATGAAGACCGGCAAGGTCGTGGTCTCGTTCTTCGGCGATGGCGCCAACAATGAAGGCGCTTTCCACGAGGCGCTCAACATGGCGGCGGTCTGGAAGCTGCCCGTCATTTTCGTCTGCGAGAACAATGGCTACGGCATGTCCACATCGACAGGCCGCTCGACCGCGGTCAAGAACATCGCCGAGCGCGCCGCCGCCTATTCGATGCCGGGCGTCATCGTCAACGGCAACATCTTCTCCGAGGTCGCCGAGGCGTCTCATCAGGCTATCGCCCGAGCCCGCGCCGGCGAGGGGCCGACGCTGATCGAGTCCAAGACCTACCGCCATCGCGGCCATTCCAAGAGCGACCGCAACCGCTATCGCACCAAGGAAGAGATCGAGGACTGGATGTCGAACCGCGATCCGATCACCCTGTTCGAAAGCGAGCTCAGGGAATTCGGCTTCATCGACGACAAGGGCATCGAGGCCATTCGCGATGCCGTGGCGCAAGAGATCGCCGAGGGCATCGAGTTCGCCAAGGCGAGCCCATCGCCCGATATCAGCGAGACCGGAAATTACGTGTATACGGAGCAGGCGTGATGGACGCGATGGTGCGTGAACTGAGCTACGCCCAGGCGATCCAGGAAGCCATGGCGATCGCCATGGACATGGACGAACGCGTTTTCCTGATGGGCGAGGATATCGGTGTCTATGGCGGCGCCTTCCAGGTCACCGGCGACCTGGTCGAACGTTACGGCGCTGACCGCGTCATCGACACGCCGATTTCGGAATTGGGCGGCGCGGGCGTCGCGGTGGGCGCTGCCCTCACGGGCATGCGGCCGATCTTCGAGTTCCAGTTTTCCGACTTCGCCACGCTTGCCATGGAGCAGATCGTCAACCAGGCGGCCAAGATGCGCTTCATGTTGGGCGGCGAGGTTTCGGTTCCCGTGGTGATGCGCTTTCCCGCCGGTTCCGGCACCGGTGCGGCGGCTCAGCACAGCCAGAGCCTGGAAGCCTGGCTCGGCCATGTGCCGGGTCTGAAAGTCATCCAGCCGGCGACCCCCTATGATGCCAAGGGTATGCTGTTGGCGGCGGTCGCCGATCCCGATCCGGTCATGATCTTCGAGCATAAGCTGCTCTACAAGATGAAGGGACCGGTGCCCGAAGGCTATTACACCGTGCCGATCGGCAAGGCCGATATCCGCCGCGAGGGCCGGGATCTCACCATCGTCGCCACCTCGATCATGGTGCAGAAGGCGCTCGACGCGGCTGCCGCACTGGAGAGCGAAGGCATCGACGTCGAAGTCGTCGATCTCCGCACCATCCGGCCGATGGACAAGCAGACCGTCATCGACAGCGTCAAGAAGACGTCGCGGCTGCTATGCGTCTACGAAGCGGTCAAGACGCTGGGCATCGGCGCCGAGGTCAGCGCCATGATCGCCGAGAGCGAGGCGTTCGATTATCTCGATGCGCCGATCGTGCGGCTGGGCGGCGCCGAAACGCCGATCCCCTATAATCCGGAGCTCGAGAAGGCGACGGTGCCGCAAATTCCCGACATCATCACCGCTGCGCGCGACCTCGTGAAAGGGGTTCGCTGAGAAATGCCGACCGAAGTCATTCTTCCCAAGGTCGACATGGACATGGCGACCGGACAGATCTCGCGTTGGTTCGCCGAGGAAGGCGCGCACGTCAAGAAGGGCGATGTGCTGTTCGAGATCGAGACCGACAAGGCGGCGATGGAGATCGACGCGCCGGCCAGCGGCGTGTTGCGCGACGTCACCGGCAAGGAAGGTGTCGATATTGCGGTCGGTGCAGCTGTTGCATGGATTTATGCCGACGATGAAAGCTATGCGCCAATCTCCCCCCTCGAGGGGGAGATTTCGACGAAGTCGAGAGAGGGGGTTGCCTCAGGAGGCACCCCTGTACCGTCGAGCCCAGTCGAACCGACCCCACCCGACCGGCCTGCGGCCGGCCACCCTCCCCTCGAGGGGGAGGGGAAAGCCCGCGCGACACCTTTGGCCCGACGCCTGGCCCGCGAGGCTGGCCTGAACCTCTCAACCGTATCCGGCACAGGCCCATACGGCCGTGTTGTAAAAGCCGATATCGACGCCGCACTTTCCTCTCTCCTCGAGGGGGAGGTGTCCGCGAAGCGGACGGAGGGGGTCGCCTCAGGAGGCGCCGCCCAA
Source organism: Mesorhizobium sp. M7A.F.Ca.MR.176.00.0.0 (assembly GCF_004023165.1). NCBI lineage: Bacteria > Pseudomonadati > Pseudomonadota > Alphaproteobacteria > Hyphomicrobiales > Phyllobacteriaceae > Mesorhizobium > Mesorhizobium sp. M7A.F.Ca.MR.176.00.0.0. The sequence continues at coordinate 69,041 of NZ_RZTC01000020.1, forward strand.
TTCAGCACCGCCCTGGCGCCGACACCGGTCGAAGCGACCCCACCCGACCGGCCTGTGGCCGGCCACCCTCCCCTCAAGGGGGAGGGGGATGTGCTGCGTCTGTTCGAACAGGGCTCCTACGACCTCGTCCCGCATGACAATATGCGCAAGACCA
>NZ_RZTC01000001.1:0-37163 GCF_004023165.1 Mesorhizobium sp. M7A.F.Ca.MR.176.00.0.0
CTCTCCCCCGTCGATCGGGGGAGAGGTGGCCCGAAGGGCCGGAGTGGGGGTCGGCCAGCGCCATCATGGACGGCGACACGCCCTCCCGGCGATCCAACTCACTCAGCCCGCCAGTGCCGCCGCCATTGTAGCGTAGTAAAAGGCGTCGAAGTTTCTCAACACAGGTTCATCAGGCAATTCCGGCAGCACACGATTGACGATGAACGGCACCTCCTGCTCGGTCAGCCCACCATGCGACCGTAGCGGTTCGTTCAGAGCCGCCAGGTCATGGCGATGTTCTGAGGTGCCGATCGTCTTGTTCTCGGTCGAGATCAGCACGATGTCGCCGATGCGATCTGCTGGCAGCTCAAAGCGCTCGCACGCCGTCGGGCTGTCGACGACCAGCATGATGCCGTCGATCTTCGCCAGCCGGGCCATGATGCCGGCCTGATCTGCGCCATCAGGCAGATAGGCGGTGGCAAACGAGCCGAGCGCGCCGTGATGCACGACATAGGGGTCGGTGATCGGCAGGATGCCGCGGGCGGCGTCCTTGCCCAGCCACTCGTCGAGAAGGTCCTGGACATAGACGACGTCGGGCGAACCGTCCGCCTTGTGCTTGGGCTTCATGCCATGGTCGGCGGTGACGACGATCGCCGCGCCCAGCGCATCAAGCTCGGTCAGGTATTTGTCGAACATCTCGTAGAAGGCGTTGGCCTGCGGCACGCCCGGCGCGTATTTGTGCTGCACATAGTCTGTGGTCGTCAGGTACATGATGTCGGGACGGAACTCCTTCAGCAGCTGCACACCGGCGGCAAAGACGAATTCCGAAAGTTCGGCCGAATAGACCTCCGGCACGGGCAGCCCAAAATGTTTCGAGGCATTGTCGATGCCGTGCTCGGCCCTGGTGGTGGTGTCGGATTTTTCCGCCGAGAAGCACAGCGCGCGGCCTTCATCGAAGGCAAGGCCCTTGCCAAGCAAAGCACGCAGCTTGTCCTTGGCGGTGACCACGGCGACCTTGGCGCCGGCATCATAGAAGGCCTGGAAGATGGTCGGCGCGCGCAGGAAGCGCGGGTCGTTCATCATCACTTCCTTGCCGGTCTCGCGCTCATAGAGATAGTTGCCACAGATGCCGTGCACCGACGGCGGCCGGCCGGTGGCGATCGACAGATTGTTGGGATTGGTGAAGCTCGGAATGACCGAGTGCGCAAAACGCACCGTGCCCTTCTGCTTGATCCTGACCAGAGCCGGCATCAGCCCGGCCTCGATCGCCTCGTCGAGATAGGCAGGCTCGCAGCCGTCAAGGCAGATGGCGATGGCCGGCACACGCGGCCAGGCGTAGGTGCGGCCGTTGACCGCGACGTTGATGGGAGACATCTGGTTCATCTGATATCCTCGAGATCGGCCGCTTCAGGCGGGGAGTTTGGCGCGTTCGGCGAGTGCCGCGGCGGGTGGGGCGGCGGTGTCGACGCCCATTTCATGAAGCGAGAAGGCCGCCGCCTCGACGACGCGGCGCATGACATGTTCGTCCATCTGGCCGATGCAGCCGACGCGGAAGCTATCGACGGCGGTCAGCTTGCCCGGATAGATGATGAAGCCCTTGTCCTTCATCAGATCGTAGAAGCGGTCGAAGGCGAAACTGGCATGGGCCGGGTTGAAGAAGGTGACGATGATCGGCGACAGCCAGCGATCCCCGAGCAGTGTCTCGAAACCGAGGTCGCGCATGCCGGCCACCATGACGTCGCGGTTCCTCGTATAGCGAGCGCCACGGCCGGCGACGCCGCCTTCGGCCTCGTGCTGGCGCAGTGCTTCGAGGAAGGCAGCGACGACGTGCGTCGGCGGCGTGTAGCGCCACTGGCCGGTTTTGTTGAGGTGCGCCCACTGGGCGTGGACATCGAGCGACAGCGAATGGCTCCTGCCTTTGGCAGCCTCCAGCTCGCTCTTGCGGGCGATGATGAAGCCGAAGCCCGGAACGCCCTCAATGCACTTGTTGGCGGACGAGACCATCGCCTCATAGCGGATATCGTTGACGTCGAGCGCTACGGCGCCGAACGCGCTCATGGAATCGACCAGCAGCTTGCGACCCTTGGCATGGACGGCTTGCGCAATCTCGGCGACCGGATTGAGGATGCCGGAGCTGGTCTCGCAATGGATGGCGATGACATGGGTGATATCAGGGTCGGCCGCGAGGGCCGCCGCCACCTCGTCGCCGCGCGGCGGCAGATAGTCGCCCTTGTCGATCAGCGTGTAGGCGCGGCCGAGATACTGCATGGTCTGCGCGGCGCGCAGGCCGTAGGCGCCGTTGGCCAGCACCAGAACCTTGCCATCTCTGGGCACAAACGAACCCAGCATCGCTTCAACGCAGAAGGAACCGCTGCCTTGCATCGGCACGCAGTCGAACTCATCGTTCCTGTCCCCGGTCAGCGCCAGCAGGCGGCGACGCATATCCGATGTCATGGCGCGGAAGTCGCCGTCCCACGATCCCCAGTCGCGCAACATCGCCTCCTTGACCGAATAGGCCGTGGTAAGCGGCCCTGGGGTCAGAAGATACGGCTCGCCCAGCGCCGGACTGGCCAGCGGCTCCGCGGCAAATTTCGTCTCGGCGAGCATGTTGTCCTCCGCTCGATCTGCGTTCGATGTGGCCTTATTCTTGGCCTGAATGATCTATTTGTAAAATCGTTATTTTGTATCGATGTATCGATTCTAACGATGGCAAGGATTGCCACTCGCCAGCGGAGAATGTCACCCGTCAGGCGAGCGCCGGAGCCATCGCTACCGCTGCCCCTCTCGCCAGCCGGCTTTCGAGCAGATCACCGCTCTGCGTCAGCAAGGGATAGGCGACCGAGGCCATCAGCGAGTTGATCTCCTTCAGCGCCCGCACCGCCTCCAGGTGGATGTCGCTGGTGTCGATGCTCTGCGGCATTCCTGATTGCAGGCGCTTGAGGTGACGGTCATGGCTCATGCGTTCCAGTCTGCGCATCCGCTCCTTCTCGACGACGAGTTGCCGCGCCGACTCGAGATCGCTCGACACCAGCACATTGAGTGCAAGCTGCATGTTGGCCATGACACGGTTGTGAAGCCCGGCCAGTTCGCTCCAGCCGTCGCGTGAAAAGCGCAGGTTCTTGTCACGCAGCTCCTGGGTGAGCACGAGCAGGTTCTTGGCGACGATATCGCCGGCGCGTTCGAGATTGATGGCGAAGTCGGTGAGTTCTATGCCGCGCTGCGCCTCGGCCGCGCTCATGCTGCCGCGATTGACTTCGGCAATGTAGAGCTTGATCTCGGTGTGGGCGCGGTTGACCTCCTCATCAAGTTTTTGGGCTTGGCGTATCTGGTCGGCGGTGCCGGCGTCGAAGAAATCCATCACCGGGCGCAGCATCACCTCGACGACTTCGCCCACGCGCAGCAACTCGCGGGTCGCACTGGCCAGAGCGAGACCGGGTGTGCGCATGACGGTGCGGTCGAGCGCGCTGGTGCGGCGTGACATCAGGTCCCCAGCCTCCGCTGCCTTTGCCGCTGGCCTGTCGGGGATCAGCAAGGTGGCGAGCTTTTCCATCGTGCCGGTGAACGGCAAGCAGCAGATGACCAGCACCATATTGAAGGCAAGGTGCAGGTTGACCAGTTGGCGGCCTTCGGTTGCGCCGAACAGATGCGCCGGGAAGGTCACGGCCTGAAGCGCAAACAAGGCGGCGAGCGCCGTCGTGCCGCGAAAGATCAGATTGCCAAGCGGGACACGGCGCGCCTCGACGGCATCGCCGCGTGTCAGCCACACCGCAATCAGCGCACCACCGCAATTGGCGCCGAGGATGAAGAGCAGGCCGACCTCGACCGGCAAGACGCCTTGCGCGGCAAGCGTGACGAACAGCAGGATCGCCGCGACGCTGGAGTGGATCAGCCATGTGAACAGGGCAGCTGCGGCAAAGGCGGTGAAATAGTCCGTGCGCAGATAGGAAATCACCAGTGGCAGCAAATTGCTCTGCCGCATCGGAGCGGTCGCCTCGCCGATCATATGCAGCGACAACAGGACGAAGGCGACCCCCATCAGGATTCGCCCGCTCTGCCTGATGCCAGCCACCTCGAACTTCAGGACCATCGCGCCGCCGACCAGGATCAGCGCCGGCACCAGCCAGCTGAGATCGAACGACAGCACCTGCACGACCAGGGCGGAACCGAGATCGGCGCCCAGCAGGATCGCCAGCCCTGATGACACCGAAACCATGCCGCTGGCGGCAAACCCGGCCGCCAGGATCGCGACTGCGGTCGAGCTTTGCAGCAGCACGGCAAGCACGGTGCCGACGCCCGCCGACCTGATCCGTGCACCCCGGGCTTGCCTCAGGGCATCACGCAAAGCGGGGCCGCAGGCCCGCTCGACACCCGTACGCACCATATGCACGGCCCAGAGCAGCAGCATGACCGCACCCGCCAGATGCAGCAGGATGATGGAAAATTGCATGGCGACGCCTCCGGTGCCAACGGCCGGCAGGGATGTCGACCATGCTCAGGCTGAGGGTCGGCAAAACATAAGTCAAATCGTTCCTTTCGATCTTTTCCTAAGCCATCCTTATGATAGGATGTCGGCGATTTCAGAAGTGTCGGAGGCACGGCAGATGCGCTACGTCCAGTTGCGAGCCTTTCACCAGGTGGCCATCTGCGGTGGCTTTTCACGTGCCGCCGAGGCGCTCTTCCTGACCCAGCCGGCGATCTCGGACCAGGTGCGCAAGCTCGAGGAAGAGTATGACGTGCTGCTGTTCAACCGCAACAAGAAGCAGGTCACGCTGACCCATTCGGGCCAGAAATTGCTCGAAATAACCCACCGCATGTTCGATACCGAGCAACAGGCGCTGGAGTTGCTGACGGAGTCCCGCGCCCTGCGTTCCGGCACGCTGCGCATCGTCGCCGATGCCGCACATCATCTGCTTCACATTCTCGGCAGCTTCCGGGCTCGCTACCCCGGCGTCCAGGTTTCGGTGCGCGCCGGCAACACCGAGACGGTGATCAGCAGCCTCTACAGCTACGATGCCGACATCGGCGTGCTGGGCGAGGTGCCGACAGGGCGCGATTTCGAGGTGCTGAAACTCAACTCGACGCCGATCATCGCGTTTGCATCCGTCGACCACCCGCTGGCCGCGAAAAAGTCGCTCACCCTCAAGCAACTCGCGCAGGAATCGCTGGTCATGCGCGAGCGCGGTTCGAAGACGCGTCAGAAACTCGAAGATCTCGCAGCCGCCTCGAAAATCGAACTCAGGCCGGCGATCGAAGCCGAGGGCCGCGAAGCGGTCCGCGAGATCGTCGCATCGGGCGCCGGCATCGGCTTTGTCTCGGCGGCCGAATTCGGCCAGGATTCGCGGCTGGTGCCGATCACCATCGATGCTCCCGAGACCCTGATGGACGAAGCGCTGATCTGCCTGCGTGAACGCAGCGGCGGCAAACTGGTGCGGGCGTTCCTGGATATGGCAAGGTCCATGTCGGCGGATTAGGCGGCAGCGCGAACCTCCACCACATCAGCCTTCACCCGCTCCGACTTCGGATCGTAGGGGCTGCGCAGATGTGCTGTCGCGGCATGGCGAACGCCGGCAAGGTCGATCTCGAAACGACCACCGGTGAGAAACGCAGCATCGACGCCCGCCTCGTTCTCGATCAGCCCGAGCGCCACCGAGCGGCCAAGCGTGTGGCCGTAGGCGGCCGAGCGGACTTCGCCGACCGGCTTGCCGTCGCGCAGGATCAGTTCGCCGCCCCACAGCATCGGCTCGGCATCATCGAGCGTGCACAGCACGACGCGTCTTGCCGGTGCTGATGGCTTCGTCTCAACCAGCGCGTCGCGGCCGATAAAGCCACCCGGCTTGTCCATCGCCACAGCAAAGCCAAGCCCAGCCTGCCAAGGGCTGATATCTGGCGTCAGTTCACGACCCCAGGCGCGAAAACCCTTTTCGATACGCAAGGCGTCGAGCGCGTAGTAACCGGCATCGATCAGGCCAAACTCGCTGCCAGCCTCATGCAGTGCCTCATAGACACCGACGGCGAATTCGGTCGGCACGATCAGTTCCCAGCCCAGTTCGCCGACATAGGTCATGCGGTTGGCATAGGCGGTGGCATAGCCGATATCGATCTCGCGGATGGTGGCGAAGGGAAAGCCGGCGTTGGAGAGATCGGCCGAGGAGAGTTTGCCCAGCAGATCGCGCGAGCGCGGCCCCATCAATGCCAGTACCGCGTAGGACGAGGTGACATCGGTCAAGATTGCATGCGCGTCGGACGGGATGTTTTTGACGATCCAGTCGGCATCGTGGATGGCTTGCGCCGAACCGGTGACGATAAGGAATTTCTCCACGCCAAGCCGCATCACGGTGAAATCGCTTTCATAGCCGCCACGTGCATTGAGCACGCCCGTATAAACAGATGTACCGACCGGTACGTCGATATTTCCGGCGCAGATCCAGTTGAGCGCGGCGCAGGCATCGTGGCCTTGCACGAGGAGCTTGGCGAAAGAGGTCTGGTCGAAGACGGCGACGGCTTCGCGTGTCGCCTTCATCTCGCGCTTGACCGCCTCGTGCCAGTTCTGACGGCCGAAGGCATAGTCGTTTTCGGCTTTTTCTCCCGGTGCCGCGAACCAGTTGGCGCGCTCCCAGCCCATTTTGGAACCGAAGCAGGCGCCCCTGGCGGCGAGCCGGTCGTAGAGCGGCGACCGGCGGAACGGCCGTGCGGTATCCAGTTCGCGGTTCGGCCACGGCATGGCGTAGTGCAGGCCGAGCGTTTCCTTGACACGGTCATGCAGCCAGCGCGGATTGTTGTTGAAGGGGGCGAAACGCCTGATATCGACCGGCCATAGATCCATGGTCGGCGCGGCGTTGACGATCCATTCCGCCAGCGCCCTACCCGCACCGCCGGCGCTGGCGATGCCCATCGAATTGAAGCCGGCGCCGACATAGAAATTCTTCAACTCCGGCGCCTCGCCAAGGAGAAAATTGTTGTCCGGCGTGAAGCTCTCGGGACCGTTGTAGAATTTCTTGACCTCGGCCTCGGCCAATTGCGGCACGCGGACCAGCGCGTTTTCCATCAGGATTTCGAACTGATCCCAATCGTCCGGCAACAGCGCGAACTCGAAATTTTCGGGAATGCCATTCATGCCCCACGGCTTGGCGTGCGGCTCAAAGCCGCCCATGACCAGGCCGCCGACCTCTTCCTTGAAATAGATGAAACCGTCGGGGTCGCGCATCACGGGCAGGTCCGGGTGCACGCCCTCGATCCTGCCGGTAACGATGTACATGTGCTCGGCCGAATGCAGCGGCACCGAGACACCGCACATCAGCCCGACCTTGCGCGCCCACTGGCCGGCGCAATTGACGACGATCTCGGCGGCAATGTTGCCGCGATCCGTCTCGACACCGCAGGCGACACCATTCCTCTGGCTGATACCAGTGACCTTGACCCGCTCGATAATTTTCGCGCCGCGATTGCGCGCACCCTTGGCGAGCGATTGCGTGAGATCGGTCGGATTGGCCTTGCCGTCGCCCGGCAGCCAGACGGCGCCGACCAGATCGTCGGTCGCCATGACCGGCCAGAGATCCGCCGCCTCCTTCGGCGAAATCACATCGATGTCGACCCCCTGGGCGCGTGCCGATGCGGCCGTGCGCTTCAGCACCGTCATGCGGTCGGCGGTGCGCGCCACCGACAGCGAGCCGCAATTCTTCCAACCGGTGGCGAGTCCGGTCTCCGCTTCCAGCTCGCCATAGAGCTGCGTAGAGTATTTGATCAGGCTGGTCATGTTGGAATGACTGCGCAACTGGCCGACAAGCCCTGCGGCGTGCCAGGTGGTGCCACCGCTGAGTTGCCCCTGTTCGAGCAGCACAACATCGGTCCAGCCGAGCTTCGTCAGGTGATATGCGACCGAGCAGCCGATGATACCGCCGCCGACGATGACGACGCGCGCCTGGGTGGGAAATTGGTTTGCCATGGGAGATCCTGCCGTTTTGACACGAGCCGGATCATAGCAGTCGAATTCCAAATATCAACACAAAATACCACAAAATATCACATCAAGATGCAACCATCAACTCAGGCCCCTTGCGCGCAAGCGCTTCGGCGATGTCGGCCTGCGGCTTCGCATCGACGATCACGCCGGCGGCGTGCTGAAAATTCGGGATCCTGAGCGGCGTCAGCTTTGCGAACTTGCTGCTGTCGAGAACGAAGTAGGTTTTGGCGGCAAGCGCGATCATGCGGCTGCGCTGTTCGGCGCCGGCGCGGGTGAAATCGGTCACCTCGCCGTCGGGCGACAGCGCGCCACCACCGAGGAAGGCGATGTCGACGCGAAAGCGCGCCATGGCTTCGAGCATGTCGATGCCGGAGGCTGCTTCTTCGCCGGGATCGACTTCGCCACCCAGCATATGCACGCGCATGCCTGAGACGTGGCACAGCAGAAGCGCGATCGGGAGGTTCGCCGTGCAGATGGTGAGATCGCGCAGGTCGGTCATGGCTTGTGCGACGGCCAGCGTGGTGGTGCCGGAATCGAGGAACACCACCATGCCGTCCTTCACAAGACCGGCAGCTATCCTGCCGATCGCAGCCTTGCCCCGGGCATTCTCCTGGCTGCGCAGGCTCATTGCCGGTTCGCTCGGCTCGAAACGGGCAGCGCCGCCATGGACGATGCCGAGCTGCCCTTTATCCGACAGCAGTTTCAGGTCGCGGCGGATGGTTTCGCGTGAGACATCGAAGAACCCGGCCAGTTCGGCGACACTGACAGACCCGTGAGCGCCCAGCCGCCGCAGGATCTCTTCGTGGCGACGTGGAGCAAGGGCGCGCGCCGGCAGGCTGCTGTCGGGGGACATGATGATCCTGGATCGAGTATCGATGTTGCAATATGTGGCAGTGATCGCGCGCAGAGGCAACCGGAGCTCAAGCCACGCCGTCAGGATTTTCGCGACAGACCATCTTCCCTGATCGCGCTGACCAGCGTCTCGCTTCCCTCGCGAAGATGCTGCCTCAGAATGCTTATGGCCTTGTCCTCCTTGCGCGCCCTGCAGGCGGCCAGCAGGTCGCGGTGCTCCGTCTGCGAGCGGCTGCGATAATCCAGGTTCGACAGGAGGATGCGGACGTAGCGATCTGCGGCATTGTGGTGCGCCTCGATCAGGCCGAGCAATCGACGGTTACCGCAGGCGTCGTAGAGAGCCAGATGAAAGGCACGGTTCAGCGCACCCCATCGGCCGACATTGCGCTCCGCGTCGATCTGGTCGAGCACCTGTTCCGCCTCGTCGAGCTTCGCGCCGGCGAGGTTGGGAAGCGAAAGCCGCACCGCCTCGCATTCAAGCAGTTCGCGCAGTGCGTAGATTTCACCGATCTCGGCGCCGTCCATCCGGGCGACCTGCGCGCCTTTTGTCGGATGAATGGAAACAATACCTTCGGCTTCCAATTGGCGAAGGGCGTCACGAATTGGCATGCGGCTGAAGCCAAACTGCTCGGCCAATTCATCCTGGCGCAGCGAAGTGCCCGCCTTGATGGTTCCACTGGCGATCGCTTCGCGCAGGACATTGGCGACCTGTGCGGCCACGGTCCGCGGCCCCTGCATCACGCTTTCCGCAAATCCTCGCAATCGATGCTCCCGCTCACATGGTGCCAGCCTAACTGAAGACTCCCCATGTGGATATATGTATGCCCGTATACATATTCGGCATCATTTGCGCGAATTGCCCGGTCGAACATGGCCGCTGACCTGCACGCCGTCCTCGGCACGCAGGTACAGGAAGCCGGGGACGGACAGCAGCGGGATGACCGCGGTCAGCAGGAACACCTGGTGGAAGCGTTCCGCTGTCACGTTGTGGGTTTCTCCTGCGACAAGGCCCAGCACCATGGCGGCGATCGAAACGCCCAGGGAAACGCTGAGTTGCTGCAGGACGCCGCCGAGACTGGTGGCGCGGCTGAGCTTGTCGTCCGGCAGGTCGGCATAGGACAGCGTGTTGGAGGTCATGAACTGCGCCGACCGGATGACCCCGAAGACAAAGACGTAAAGGCCGATCATCCAGTGCGGCGTATCGGCTTCGATCAAGGCGAAGCCCCCGACAGCGGCGGAGCCGACCACCGCGCTGCCGATGAGCACGACATTGAAGCCAAAGCGCCGCAACAGCGGCGACAGCAGCGGCCGAATGAGCAAGGTGCCGAAGCTGCCGACGAATGTCAGCGAGCCCGAGGTGACCGGGCTCATGCCAAAGCCGACCTGCAGCATCAGCGGCAACAGGAAAGGCACGCCATTGAGGCCAACGCGGCACAGGCCGCCTGCGAGCGTACCGACCCAGAACGAGCGAAATCGAAACAGTGTCAGATCGACTGCCGGTGCAACGACGCGGCGCGCATAGCGCCCGAAGGCGAGCAGCAGTAGGATCGCCGCGGCCAACACCAACGCTGTCGCCGAAACGGAGATGATCGGCCTACCGATGCTTTCCAGTCCGAACTGCAGCAGCGCGACTCCGCATCCGACCATCAGGAACCCGGCGAAGTCGAAGCGTTGCATCGCTTCCTCGCGGAAATCGTCGACGAAGCGCAGCGCCGCCAGAATGCCGAGACAACCGAAAGGCACGTTGACATAGAATATCCAGCGCCACGATGCATAGGTGGTCAACAGGCCGCCGAGCAGCGGCCCGATCACAGGCCCCATGATGGCGGGCAAGGTCATGTAGGTCATGGCGGTGATCAACCCGCTGCGCGGAAAGCTGCGCAGCAGGATCAGCCGCCCGACCGGCGTCATCATGGCGCCGCCCAGCCCCTGCAGGGCGCGCATCGCCAAAAGCATGCCGAAACTGTTGGCCATGCCGCACAGCGCCGAGCCGAGGGTGAAGGTGAAAAGCGCCAGCGCGAACACTTTTCGTGCGCCGAACCTGTCGGCGAACCAGCCGCTGACGGGAATGAATACGGCCAGCGTCAGGATGTAGGTGGTGATCGCCAGGTTCAGCCTGACCGGCGTCGTGTCGAGGCTGCGCGCGATGGCAGGGATCGCGGTGGTGATGATGGTGGAATCGAGCTGCTCCATCAGAAAGGCGATGGCGACGATGATTGGAATAATCAGTCTCAGCCTCGGATCGCGCTCGGTGGCAAATTGAGGCTGTTCCAATGCTGTTGCCATTCCGTCATGCAGGCGGCTGCCCCATTCCAGATGGCGCGTCCGCGTTCAAAGGCAAGGTCGCCTTCCGTGCGGCAAGCCGGCCGAGGCCCCGATCACACAGCTTATGGTCCGACGGATAGGCAAGCGGTAGTCATTTCCTCCTTGATGGAAGTCAACAAATTTTGACTGCCCGCCCCTTCGAGAGGAAACCGGCAAGGACAGCGCTTTGAGCGTCCAAACTGCGGACGCCAGGGCATTTGCGTTTCAGTGAACGCCAGTTCCGATTTCGTGTCGCAACGTGTCGGGTAAGAGGCTGTCTAACAGCCGCCATGAGCGCTTGACGAAACAGCGAGATTGAGCCACTTGTCGACTAGTATACAAGTGGTGAGGCCATGCTTGAAGTTCTCGTTCGCGCGCCGCAGTCGCTGGAAGTCCGGCAGGGCACGATACCCCAGCCCGGCGCCGGCGAAGTTGTCGTTCATGTCAGCCGTGCCGGCATCTGCGGCTCCGACATTCACATCCTGCATGGCTCCAATCCGTTCGCCGTCTATCCACGTATCATCGGCCATGAATTCGCCGGCACCGTAACAGCGCTCGGACGCAATGTGACCGGCATTGCGACGGGAGACCGTGTGGTGGTCGATCCCGTGGTGTCGTGCGGCCACTGCTATCCCTGCCGGGTCGGCCGCTCCAACGTCTGCGCCAACCTCGAAGTGATGGGCGTTCACCGCGACGGCGGTTTTCGCGCCTTCGTCGCGGTGCCGGCGGCAAATGCCATACCGGTTCCAAGGGATATGCCGTTTGGGCTGGCGGCACTGGCCGAGCCGTTTTCCATCGCCGCCAATGTGCTTGATCGTACCGGTTGCGGACCCGAGGACACGGTGCTGATCTATGGCGCCGGCACGGTCGGCGTCACTGTCCTGCAGGTCGCCAAGCTCAAGGGCGCACGCTGCATCGTTGCCGATATCGACGAAGCCCGCCTGGAGCGAGCGCTCCGCTTCGGTGCCGACAGGGTGATCCACTCCGTGCGCGATCCCGTGCCGGCCGCGGTGCGCGGTGAAAATGACGGTCTTGGCCCGACGCTGGTCATTGACGGCGCCGGCATTCCCGCACTTCTTGACGAGGCTTGCCGGCTGGCCAGCCCGGCGGGCCGCATCGGCCTGCTCGGCTTTTCGGACGCCCCATCCAACCTCAGCCAGCAGGAAGTGGTGCGCAAGGAACTGACCATCGTCGGCTCGCGCCTAAACCGCCGGCTGTTGCCGCGCGTCGTCGAATGGCTGGCCGACAAGCGGCTCGATCCGCAAGGCATGATCACGCAGGTGTTCGCGGCGGCCGATGCACGCGCAGCCTTCGACTTGATCGAGAAGGAACCGGAGCGAACGCTCAAGGTTCAGCTGGACTTCTCGTAAGCCGGAATTAGCCCTCGACCAGCGCGACGGCGCGTAGCGGTGATCCGGTACCGCCTTCGATCGCCAGCGGCAAGCTGATCAGGAAACACCGAGGCGGCAAGTCACCAAGCCGTGCGAAATTCTCGCCGATCAGGATGCCGGCTGAAAGCAACGTGTTGTGCGCCGGGAAATCCTCGCTGCCGAAACAATCGATCGACAGGCAGTCCGAGCCGACGATGCGCGCACCGCGCTCGACCAGCAATTCGCTTGCCTGCCGCGACAGGCCGGGCCAGTCGGCGAGAAACGTGGCCGGATCGTCCCAGAACCGGTCCCAGCCGAAATGGAAGAACACGGCGTCGCCCTGCCGTACGCGGCCCTGTTCGGCCTCGAAAGCGAAGATAGCATCCGGCTCGACCGCCTGCCGGGGACGACAGCCACGCGCATCGATCGTCACCATGCGGCCGAAGAAACGCTCGACCGGAATGCCGGAGATGGCAGCACCGCCGCGGATGAAATGGACCGGCGCGTCGAAATGCGTGCCGGTGTGCTCGCTCATAGCCAACGCATGGTTGCAGGCGACGTCGCCGCGGTCATAGGATTCCACCATCTCCTGGCAGTAATGCGGGTGCGTCGGCCACACCGGCATGCCGGGCTTCATCGGATGCGTCAGATCGACGAAGGAAACCGCCTCTGTTTCGAACAGCTTGGCGAGCGTGTCAGTGGCGGATGTCATCTGACGCGAGGCCTCGGCACGAGAGCGACGATCAGGATGATCAGCACGCCGGTCAAAAGGAAGCGCACGCCTGCCTGGATGCCAAAGGTGTTGAGCATGGTGGACATCAGGTTGAAGAACAACGCAGCCCCCCATATGCCGACCGCGTTGGCCTGCCCACCAGCGACGCTGGTGCCGCCAAGCACCACCACGGCGATCGATTCCATCAGATAGGCGTCACCCATGTTGAGTGCTGCCCCGCCACTGAAGCCGGCAAGCAGGAAGCCGGCGAGCGCCGCCGCCGTGCCGCACAGCATATAGGCAATCAACCGCACCCGTGCGACGTTGATGCCGGCAAGCCGTGCCGCCGGTTCGCTCTGGCCGGTGGCCAGCACTTGCCGGCCCCAGACCGTGCGTTTGAGAGCGATCATGGCGGCCAGCGTCAGCAGCATCACCGCGATCGGCATGAATTGCACACCGCCAAGGCTCATCGAGGTGAACCGGGAAAGGCCTGCCGGCGGCTTCAGCGTCGCCTGGCCGCCGAAATTGAAGGCAAGCGACTGAAAGACGAAGCTCCAGGCGAGCGTCGCGATGATCGGCGGCAGCCTGAGCGCGACGATGGCAAGGAAGTTCGCGGCACCCGCGACAGCGCCGACGGCAAGTGCTGCAAGCAGGCCAGGCAGCAGCATGCCGTCGGACCCTTGCATGACCGTCATCGACACATAGGCGGCCAGCGTCAGCACGGATGGCACGGACAGGTCGATATTGCCCGGCCCGGAGGCGACCACGAACATCTGCCCGGTTCCCACCACCACGCTGAAGGCACCGAAGGCGAGCGCGCCCGACAGCGTGGCGCCGGCACTGCCGATGCCCGAATAGGCTGTCGTCGCCAGCCACATTGCGAGCGCCACGATGAAGCCGTAGGTCCACGGGGCGAGGCTCAATCTTCGGGTCATCGCGTCCGCTCCGACAAAAGCACGCGCCCGGCCAGCACGAGAAACAGGATGACGCCCTGGGCGCCGATCTGCCATGTCGGCGGCACCTGCAGGAAAGACAGAAGCGAGCCCGCGAGCGACAGCGTCAGAGCGCCGATCACCGTGCCGACCGGCGAGACGACGCCACCGGTGAAAGCGCCGCCGCCGAGGATCACCGCGCCGACGCCGAGCAGCGTATAGGCCGGCGCGACATTGGCGTCGCCCGATGTGGTGAGGCCGGTCAGCGTCAGCCCGGCCAGACAGGCGAGCAGGCCGGCGACCGCATAGACCGCGACCCGGATGCCGATAACGGACCAGCCGGCGCGCTCGACGGCGCGCGGATTGCCGCCTGCGCCGCGCAGCACCACCCCGTAGGAGGAGCGTGAGATGACGAGATGGCCGGCGAGTGCCGCCAGTGCCGCCAGCCAGATCGACAGCGGCAGCAAAGGCGGCTGCCAGCTCATGAAGGCGGCAAGCCATGCAGGTGCCGAGCCACCCGGTGCCGGCAACAGGATGACGGCGATGCCGAGCCAGATGAAGGACATGCCCAGCGTCACGATGATCGAGGGCAATTGCCGGGCATGAATAAGCAGGCCGAAACCGGCATAGGCGGCGATCAGGACGATGTAGCACAGCGCCGCGATTGCCGGCGCGTCCCCGAGATAGAGCGCCGTGACGCAGGTGATCAGCCCGACAAAGGCGCCGTTCGACAGGTCGATGTCGCCCAGCATGATCACCATCATCTGCGCCAGCGCGGCAAAGACCAGCGGCACCGAGAGCTTGAACAGCAGATGGAAGCCGAAATAGCTCATCGCCGCCGGGCGGATGCTGAAGATGATGGCCAGCATAACCAGCAGCGCGATCGCCGGCAGGCCGACCTGCAGCGCATTGAGCAAGGCCGGGCGCGCCTTGGAGGACGATCGGGCGGGAGGACGGGCTACGGCGTCAGACATGCTCGCCTCCGAACGACGCCTGCAGGATACGGCCGGTCTCGATGGCCTCATCTTCCAGCCTGGTCACGGCGCGGCCCTCGCGGAAGACATAGATGCGCTCGCAATTGGTCAGCTCTTCGAGCTCGGTTGTGTACCAGACGAAGGCGCGTCCGTTCTCGGCCTCCGCGCGGATCAGCCGGTAGACCTCCTGCTTGGTGCCGACATCGACGCCGCGCATCGGATCGTCGAGGAAGATCACCTCGGCGTCCGACGCCAGCGCACGAGCGAACAGCACCTTCTGCTGGTTGCCGCCGGACAGCGACATGATCGGCGTGTCGATCGAAGGCGCCTTTACCTTGAGCCGCTCCGACCAGGTCTCGGCCAGCTTGCGAGCGGCGGCGCCTGAAATCATGCCGCCCCGCGTCAGCGCATTCAGGCTGCGGATGGTCAGATTGTCGGCGATAGACCACAGTGAGAACACGCCTTCAGAGCCGCGGTCGCCGGCAACATAGGCACCCGGCAAGGCCTCGCGCTGCCGGCGCGCGGCATAGAACATCGCGCGCAGCCGCTCGCGCTGGCCGTGGCCGTCGAGCCCGGCGAAACCGATGATCTCGCCCTTGCCGACTTCGATGGTCAGATCAGCGGTGTCGCGGCCGGCATGCCGGATAACCGGAGCTTGCACCGACGACGCCTTGCCTACGGAGCGATCGCGGGGCCGCTCGATGCTGCCCATCAATTCGACAAGCGCGGCGCGCGACAGGTCGGCGGTCGCCCGCTCGGCGACGACCTTGCCGTCGACCATGACGACGGTGCGGTCGCAGACGGCGAGGATCTCGTTCAGTCGATGGGTGATCAGGATGCAGGCGATACCACGTCCGGCGGCACGACGAATGTAGGTGAGCAGTTGCTCCGTCGCCTCATGGCCGAGCGCCGATGTTGGCTCGTCGAGAATGACGGCGCGCAATTTGACGCTGGTCTGCGTGAAGGCGCGGGCGATCTCGACCATCTGTCGCTCGCCGATCGACAGGTCGGCGACCTTCCTGTCGAGGTCGATTCCGTGGCCAGGGAAGATCTCGTCCAGCACCGGACCGATTACCTGGCGCGCGCGCCGCCGCCAGCCCAACCCACGCAAGGACCTGTGCACGATGCGGGTGTTTTCCGCCGACGTCAAATTGGCGCAGAGCGACAGTTCCTGAAAGATACAGCGCAGACCGGCCTGCTGGGCACTGGCCGCACTCCAGGCACCGATCTCACGTCCGCCGACGCGAAAGCTGCCGCTGCTGCGCTCGATGGTGCCGGCCAGCACGTTCATCAGCGTCGACTTGCCGGCGCCGTTGTGACCGACCAGGCCAACGACCTCGCCGGGGTTCAGATGAAAATCCACGCCGCCCAAGGCATGCACGGCATCATAGCTCTTGCGGACATTGCCTACCTCGACAAGAGGGCTGTCAGCATCGCCTCTCTCTGCTGCGTCCTTTTTGGGCGACGTGGGATCGTTCATCATTCGGCCATGCTGCTCATTTCGGCGCGGGTACGCCGGGCAGAGGTTCTTTCTTTACGTTGGCGTCGATGATCTTGGCCACCAGCTCCTGCGGATATTCGGCATTGACAACGCCGCCTGCGGGAACCGTCTTCAGCCAGGCGTCGAGGTCTGGCTGATTGATCTGCAGGAGCGGCACCTCGACGAATTTCGGCACCTGCTTGCCGGCCAGGATCTGCTGCGCGACCCAGAACGCGACCTGCGAGACGCTGGGCGTGGCGCCCAGCGAGAAAGTTTCGTAGCCGCCGGCATCATGCTCCTGCTTCCACAGCGCCAATTCGTCCTGGCGGTTGCCCATGATGATGATCGGCAGCGGCCGGTTGGCGGCCTTGAATGCCTGCGCCGCGCCATAGCCGTCGCCGCCCTGCGTCAGCACCGCATCGACCTGAGGCAGCGACGGCAGGATGCCCGACACTTCCTTTTGTGCCACGGTGGCCGTCCACTGACCATAGACCTCGCCGACAGCCTTGTAGCTGGCGTGCGCCTTCATCGCCTTCTCGACGCCCTCATGCAAGCGCTTGTCGAAACCGTCGCCGGCCATACCGCGGATCTCGAGGATGTTGGCCGGCTTGTCGCCGAGCTTGCTGGAGATGAAATCCAGTTCGGCCTTGGCATAGGAATCGAGGTTGTAGTCGACGACATAGGCGCAAGGCTCGGTGACGCCGCTGGCGAAGGCGACGACCGTGATACCGGCATTGCAGGCATCCTTGATGGCGCCGTTGAGTGCGGTGTCGGAGCCGGCAAGGACGATGATCGCATCGTAGCCCTGCAGGATCAGGTTCTCGATCTGGCTCGCCTGTTCGGTCACCGAATTGTTCGAGCTGACGACGGCTGTTGCGGCGACCTGCTTGTCGGCCACGGCCTTGGCGCCCATTTCCTCGAAGCTCTTGATCATCACCTGGCGGAAGGAATTGCCGGCGTAGGAATTGCTGAAGGCGATCTTCTTGGCCGAAGTGTCGCCCTTGGCGACGCCGTCATCGGCGCGCGCATGCAGCGCTGCAAAGCTGGTGCAGCCGAGCATGGCTGCAACGAATAAAGCTGTGGTCCTGTTCATTGTTGTTCTCCTCCGGTTGAAAGTCATAGCGTCCTCCCGACGATCCTTTCGAACGAAAAAAGTCAGCCCAGCCCGAGATCAGGCACGGCATCGTTCAAGTGGTCGGCGAAATTCGTGTTGGGCAGCAGCGGATACCAACCCGGACGGCCGGGATCGCGGTCGTAGGCATAGCCGCCCAGCGAGCGGTAGAGTTCGGCATAGGTGGCGAGTTTGTCGCGATCGAGCTCGACGCCGAGACCCGGTGCCTCCGGCACCGCGATCGCACCATTCTCGTAGCGCATCTTGCCGCCGATGATGATGTCGTCGGCAAGGTGGTGGTAATGCGCGTCGGCGGTGAAGACGAGGTTGGGCAGCACAGCGCCAAGATGCAGCATGGTGGCGAGCTGGATGCCGAGTTCGCCAGAGGAATGCACCGCAATACCGAGACCGAACGTGTCGCAGATCTGCGCCGCGCGCACGCAGGCGCGGATGCCGCCCCAGAAGGTGGTGTCGAGCAGGATCACGTCAACCGCAGGGTCGCGCACATTGGTGGCGAGCTGTTCGAAATCGATGACGATGGTGTTGGTGGCCAGCGGGATGGAGAGCTTCTCGCGCAAGCGGCGCATGCCGGCAAGGCCCCAGGTCGGATCCTCGAAATAGTCGTTCCTGAGATCGGAAATGGCTTGGCCGAAACGCAGCGCCTCTTCGACCGACAGGGCGGCGTTCGGATCATAGCGCAGCGTGTCGGCAGGAAATTCGGCGGCGAGCGCCCTGAAACACTCCAGCTCATAGTCGGGGTGAAACACGCCGGCCTTGAGCTTGTGGGCGTGAAAACCATGTTCGGCCTTGAGCGCGCGGGCATGCTCGAGCAATTGATCGATGGTGCGGACCTCGCCCTTGCCGCTGCGGCGGTCGGCATAACGGAAGAACAGATAGGAGGCGAAGCCGATCCGGTCGCGCACGCGCCCGCCAAGCAATTGGTAGACCGGCACGCCGAGCTTCTTGCCGATGATGTCGAGACAGGCGAATTCCAGCGCTGCGTGGAGCTGCGTGCGATTGTTGTAGAGCGACGCCGTCGGATTGCAGATGGCATAGCGCATCCGGTTGAGATCAAAAGGGTCATGGCCGACCAGGTAGGATTTCAGCCCGGCGAAAGCGAGTTCGGCGCCGGCGCCGCCACCGCCCATCTCGCCGAGCCCAACAATGCCTTCGTCGGTCTCGACCTCGACCACGGTGCGGACAAAGCGTCCCCAATGCGTACCGTTGCTGTGCCGCAATGCTGCTTCCAGCGGAACGGTGATGGTGGTCGCCTTGATGTCCGTGATCTTCATGCCGGCTCCTCTCCCCCTAGCCTGCTGGCGTCATACACACTACCATGGTAGTATGTCAATACAGCGTCATTCCTGCTTGCCGCTTGAGTTGGGGCGTGCGCAGTGTCATGACCGGAGCAGTGCAGCGCCATTCACAGCAACGGATTCGTCATGGGGACCAAGCTTTCGGGGGCGACCAGGTTTTCAGGCAATGCTGCCAGGCTGAAAAACGCCGGTCAGCGCGAACCCTCGCGGGTTCTGGAGCCGGTCAACAATCGCATGCCGATCTCGCCGCAGATCTACGAGCGCCTGCGCCGCGCCATCACGACGCTGGCGATGTTGCCGTCGGAAGCGCTCAGCGAACAGGACCTTGCCCAGCAGCTCGGTGTCAGCCGTACACCCGTGCGCGAGGCGCTGATCCGGCTTGCCGATGAAGGGCTGATCGACATCCTGCCGCAACGCGGCAGCTTCGTCGCGCCGATCCGGCTAAGTGACGTTGAGGAAGCGCAGTTCATTCGCGAGGCGCTCGAAGTCTCCGTCGTGCAGAAGCTGGCCGGACACGGTTCGAGCGCCTTCATCGCGGCAGGCAGGGTGAACCTTGCCCAACAGGCCAAGGCAGTGGCCGAGGGCGACCGCGAACTGTTTCTCGAGCTTGACGAGGGCTTCCATCGCAGCCTTTGCGAAGAGGCCGGCCTGCCCAAGAGCTGGCGGGTGATCCAGGTGGTCAAGCTGCAGATGGACCGTGTGCGCTATCTGAGCCTGCCAGAGCCCGGCCACCTCGAAACGCTGCTCGCTCAGCATGTGGCGATCTTCGAGGCCGTGGAGACCGGCGAGGCAAAGCAGGCAGGCGCGCGTATGGCGGCGCATTTGCGCGAAGTGCTTCGCACGGTTCAACGGCTCAACGTGGCCCGCCCGGACCTCTTTGGCCAATGATCCGTTGACCGCTCATTGTGCCATTGGGTGAAGAGCAGACGCCACGGACGTGCTGCCACATTTTTAATGAGGGATTCCTGCGCGCCAAGGCCTGATCCGCGTATGCTACGGGCGCTTCGCTTGCTTGGCGTCAGCCGCCGAAGCGCGGTTCCGCAACGCCTTTGATGCCAAGGCCCGTGATGGCGAACAGGCTGCCGCGCAAAACGCCGTCGCCGGGAAAACGCGGCAGCGGCGGCTTGGCCATCGAGGTGACGTAAAGGGTGTCCAGCTTCGGCCCGCCGAACATGACGCTGGTGATCTTCTTGACCGGCATGTCGATGACACGGTCGATGCTGCCATCGGGCGCATAGCGCACCAGTCTTCCGTCATAGACCAGCGCATTCCACAGATAGCCCTCGGCATCGACGGTCGAGCCGTCCGCCGCACCGCCCCGGCTGGTGTCGACGCGCACGAAGGTGCGCCTGTTGGTGGCGGCACCGGTCGCGCTGTCGTAGTCGTAGGCCCATATCTCGCCGGTCCAGGTGTCGGCGAAATAGAAGGTGCGGTCGTCGGGGCTCCAGCATGGACCATTGGAACAGATGATGCCGGAATCGATCCGGGTGACGGAGAAGTCCGGATCGAGCCTGTAGAGCCCGCCGGACGGCCCCTCTTCCATCGTATCCATGGAGCCGGCGAAGAAACGGCCGTACCGGTCGACCTTGCCGTCGTTGAGCCGGTTCATCGGCTTGTCCGGCTCGGGATCGTGGATCAGCGTCACATCGCCGGAGGCGAAATCGAGCAGATGGAAGCCGCGCTGCAGCGACACCACGGCGCCGCTGCCATCCTTACGCAGCGCCATCGAGCCGATCTTCATCGGCACGTCCCATGACCGGATCTCGCGTCCGTCGGCGGTCGCCCGAAACACGCGCCCGTCGAAGCTGTCGATCCAGTAGAGTCGTTCCTGTTCGACGTCCCACAGCGGCCCCTCGCCCAGTGTGGTCTTCACGTCCACCACGACTTCGATCTTCATGCCGTCCTCCTCCGTTTTTGCGTCTCGCGGCGATTGCTCGGGCCGCCTCAGAAAGCGACCTTGTCGCCGCCTTTCAATGACAGGATCTCGCGTGCCTCGTCGGGCGTCGCGACCTCCATGCCGAGCCCTTCGATGATCTTGCGGGCCAGCAAGACCTGCTCAGCGTTCGATTTGGCAAGCTTGCCTTTGCCAGCCCACAGACTGTCCTCCAGCCCGACGCGGATGTTGCCGCCAAGCGCTGCCGATTGCGCGGCGATGCGGAGCTGGCTGGCGCCAGCGCCGAGAACCGACCAGCGGAACTGGTCGCCGAACAGCCGGTCGGCAGTGCGCTTCATGTGGGCGACGTCTTCGGGATGGGTGCCGATACCACCGAGCAGTCCGAACACCGACTGCACGAAGAAAGGCGGCTTCACCAACCCGCGGTCGGCGAAGTGGGAAAGGTTGTAGAGATGGGCGATGTCGTAGCACTCGAACTCGAAACGCGTGCCGTTGTCGTAGCAGGTCGCCAGGATGTACTCGATGTCCTTGAACGAGTTGCGAAAGACGAGGTCGCGGGTCGCTTCCAGATGCGGCTTTTCCCAGTCGAACTTGAAAGTCTCGTATTTGTCGGCGAGGTGATAGAGCCCGAAATTGATCGAGCCCATGTTGAGCGAGGCGACTTCCGGTTTGAACTGGGCGGCCGGGCGCACGCGCTCCTCGATCTTCATGTACGGGCTGCCACCGGTGGTGATGTTGATGGCGGCGTTGGTGCCTTGCTTGACGCGCGGCAGGAAGCGAGCGAAGGCCTCCGGCGTCTGGTCGGGCTTGCCGGTTTCCGGATCGCGCGCATGCAGATGCAGGATTGCGGCACCGGCTTCGGCAGCCGCGATCGCCTCCGAAGCGATCTGGTCTGGCGTGATCGGCAGATAAGGCGACATCGTCGGCGTGTGGATGGCACCTGTCACCGCGCAGGTGATGATGACCTTGCCCTTGGTCTGTGCAGGCCCCGGCTTGCGGCTGGTTTGCGTCATTCTCCGAACTCCTGATCCGATTTTCTCTTGTGGGCGGCGAGCGCCATGAGCCGGCGGTCACGCCACACCTGCCGGTCGCCTAGGCTTTGCTGTGGCAGTCGCTTGCGGCGATCAGCCTCGACCGTGTCGATGACCTTGCCGGCCCAGTCGACGCGTCGCTGCATCTGGGGAAAGATGTTGGAATAGATGCCCTGATAACGCTCGACATAGTCGCGCACGCCGCCAGGCGCATTGAGATCGATGGTCTCGAATGGACCCATGAACGACCAGCGCAGCGCCAGCCCGTCGCGGATGCCGATGTCGACATCCTCGACACTGGCGTAGCCGTCGGCGACAAGCCGGAAAGCCTCCTCAAGCAATGCGCCTTGCAGGCGGTTCATGATGAAGCCGTCGAGTTCGCGCTTCATCACCAGGGGCGCATGGCCGGCGTCGATGAGGAAGGCGCGGGTTGTCTCGACCGTCTCGGCGGAGGTCCATGGCGCCGGCACGATTTCGGCCGCCGGAATGAGATAGGGCGGATTGATCGGATGCACGACCAGACAGCGATGCCGCCCTTGCAGATGGTCGGTGAATTTCGACGGCAACAGCGCCGAGGTGGAACTGGCGATGACTGTCCGCGGATCGGCAAGCCTGTCGATCAGGGCAAACACCTCCCGCTTCACCTCGAGGTCTTCGGGTGTGTTCTCCTGGATATGAACGGCACCCGCCAAGGCCTCTTCAAGCTCGGCGACAACGGAAATACGGTCAAGCACGTCACCGGCTTGCTGTCCCCGCAGAAGATCGTTCGCGGCGAGATCACCGAGCACGCCGGCAATGTAGTCGCGGGCGCCACCCGTGGCAGTGGGCAACTGGTCCCACATCCGCACATCATGGCCGGCGCGGGCAAAGCTGATTGCCCAGGCCCGCCCGATAAACCCGCTTCCGACGATCGCGACATTGGCCATGGCTTGTTCCTCAAAGTGTTTCGACGTTGCCGTCGACGCCGAGCGACTGGCCGGAAATGTTGATCCCCGCATCGGAGAGCAGGAAGGCGACCATCGACGCCACATCATAGGGGCTGGTCATGCGGCGCAGCGAGATGTTCTGCAGATAGCGTCCGGTCATCTCCTCGTGGCTGATACCGACCTGCTTGGCGCGCGCCGAGATAACACCTTCGATGCGGGGCCCCTCGATGATGCCGGGCAGGATGGCGTTGACCCTGATGGCGTGCGGTCCGAGCTCCTTGGCGAGACTCTGCGTGAAACCGATGACACCGAACTTGGCCGCCGAATAGGGTGTGCGGAAGGCGTAGCCATGGCGGCCGGCGGCAGACGACATCGAGACGATCGAACCACCGCCCGCCGCCTTGATCAGCGGCACGGCGCGCCGAGCGCACAGGAACTGGCCGGTCAGGCAGATGTCGATGCAGCGCCGCCAGTCGGAAGGGTCGATCTCGTCGACACCGCCGGTCGGCCCAGCAATGCCGGCATTGTTGATCAACGCATCGAGCCCGCCGAGTTTTTTCTCGACCGCCTCGAACAGGCGGTCGACATCCTCGTCGCGCGAGACATCGGCCTTGACCGCAGCGACAAGGTCGATCTTGCCGGGAGCAGCGGCCAACGCCTCGTCGGAAACATCGCAGACGACGATGCGAGCGCCGAGGCGTGACAGCGTGTCGGCTATGGCAAACCCGATGCCGCCGGCGCCCGCCGTGACCAGCACGCGCTGGCCTTTCAGCCCGGTCAGAAATTCGTCCGCCGATTCCGGCGCCCTTGTGCTCATGGTCCTGTCCTTTTCATTGCAGCCGCCGTTCGCGCAACGCCATGACGGCGCCCAGAACGACCAGTCCGTAAAGAATTGCCCTCGTGGCATAGGGAAGCGTGGTGCCGGCGAGCAGCATCTGCAGTGCGGTCAGCAACAACACGCCGCCGAGCATGCCGAGATAGTGGCCGCGTCCGCCGGTGATCAGCGCGCCGCCGACCACCACCACGGCGATCGACGGCAACAGATAGTCGTCGCCCATGCCAAGGCTTGCCTGACCCGAAAAGCCGGTCAGCATGATGCCGACAACAGCCGCGCAGACGGCCGAAAGCATATAGACCAGGATCAGCGTGCGCTCGACGCCGATGCCCGACAAGCGCGCCGCGCGCAGCCCATTGCCGATGCCGTAGACGCGTCGTCCGAATGGGGTGCGGCCAAGCAGCAGTACCGCCGTGACGACAAAGACGACCATCAGCAGGACGATTGGGGTCAGCAGGCCGGCAAGCTTGGCCGTCATGACCCAGCGCAGCATCGGCGAGGAAAACCCGGCCGGCGTTCCCTGCGAATAGAGCAGCGCACAGCCTTGCAGAATACCGTTGGTGGCGAGCGTCATGACGATCGGCGAGATGCCGAGATAGACGATGCCGAAACCATTGGCGAAGCCAATGGCGCAGGCCATCACCAGGACGACCGGCAAGGCGTAGACAAGGGCGGCGTCGGAGCCGTTGACCATGCCTGCCAGGATGATGCCGGAGATGCCGATCGTCCACGGCACGGAGAGGTCGAGGCCTCCGGTCAGAATGACGGTTCCCTGCCCGAGCGCCAGGACGGCTAGGAAGGACGACAGCACCAGCAGCGAATTCCAGTACCCCGGATTGAGGATGGCGCGGCCGAGCCAGACCTGCGTGACGACCACGATGAGCAGCAGGCAGACATAGGCGGGCAGCGCATAGCGCAGCGTTTCCGCATTGCGCAGATGGAAGGCAGGGCGCGGCGATGCCGGACTGCGCTGGGCATGGGCTGGCTCGGCGATCTTGAGACGCCGGTCCACGCGCTCGAGTTGCGAGGGCAATATGCCGGCGCGCCAGGCGGCAAGCCGGGCGCGCGCGGCGCGCAATTGCACGGCAAGCACCGATGCATGCGAGATCGAGCCGGCAAGTGCCGCCAGCACCAGAATCGTGCCTTCGGCAATGGTCGAATAATAGGCCGATACGTTGAGCACCAGCAGGATGTTCACCACGATCATCAGGATGTAGGCGCCGAAGACAGAGCCCACCGGGCCGCCCTGCCCGCCACCGAGGCGCGTGCCGCCGACGACGACCGCCGCGAACATTGACAAGAGCAGCGGATTGCCGACCAGCGGATCGCCGCTGCCGGTCTGGGCGCTGATGAACACGCCGGCAAGGCCATAGCAACCGCCGGCGATGACATAGACGGCAAAGCGCACCAGCACGACATTGATGCCGACGGAAGCGGCCGAGTCCGGATCGCTGCCGACCGCATAAAGTGCTGTGCCGAAGCGGGTTCCCTTCAGCCAGAACCAGGCGAGCAGGACGACGCCGATCACCACCAGCGGCATCGGCAGCCAGCCGGTGATCGCGTCGCCGAGATAAAACGTGCCAAGATCGGGCGACACGAAGCCGCCGGGCTTGTCCATCACCAGCAGCGTCACGCCTTGCAGGATGAACATGGTCGACAGCGTCACCACGATGGGCTGCATGCGCAGCACGGCGATGAAGAAGCCGTTGAAGGCGCCCACCGCCATGCCGACGCCGATGCCGACGGCGGTCCACAGGATGATGCTGGCGCCTGGCGCCATCGGGTCCATGCTCGATGCCAGCACGGCATTGACCAGCGATATCACCGCCCCGGCGGACAGGTCGAAGCCGCCCGACAGGATGACGATGGTCTGACCGATCGCCGCGAGCGCCGAGGTGGCGCCGCCGCTCGACAGGAACGACACGTCGAAATAGGTCAGCGGCCCGGCGCTGATCCAGTCGACGACGAAGAGCAGGATCGCCAGGACGGCCGCGGCGATCAGCGCGCCGCGATTGCGCACCAGCGCACGGCGCAGTCCGAAGCGGCCGGGAACAGGGGATGAGGATGCTGCGCTGCTCATGCGGCGGCTTCCCCGGCTTGCCCGAGCGCCGGGCGCATGATGGCCGGTTCGGTGATGGCGTCGCCTTCGAGTTCGGCCGCGATGCGCCCGTCATAGAGGACCAGGACCCTGTCGCATTGGTGAACGAGTTCGGGGATCTCCGTCGAGTGCAGCAGGATCGAACCGCCCGAACCCACATAGTTTCGCATCATCACATAAAGCTCGTGCTTGGTGCCGACGTCGATGCCTCGGGTGGGATCGAACAACAGAAGGATGCGGCTCTGCGCCACCAGCCATTTTGCAATGGCGATTTTTTGCTGGTTGCCGCCGGAAAACGCACCGGCCCGCGTCCAAAGCGCGCGGCGGTCGACCTCGACAGTGTCGAATGCCGCCTCGACGGAGCGGGTCTCGGCTTGCGCGTCGACAAGGCCTAGCCGAGTGAAGCGCGATATCACCGGCACAGTGGCATTCTGGCTGCCCGACAGTTTCAGGAACAGGCCTTCGGATTTACGGTCTTCCGGCACCAGGCCGATGGCCATGTTGGGGCGCAAAGCATCGGCCGGCGAACCGAGCCAGACCTTGCGGCCGTCGACGAGTATGTGGCCGCGCTCGATCTCGGCCATGCCAAAACAGGCCAGGAACAGGTCCTGCTGGCCCATGCCTTGCAACCCGGCGACGCCGAGGATCTCGCCTTTGCGCAGATCGAAGTCGGCGCCGTCGAGCTTGCGCCCGACCTTGAGGTCGCGCACGCCCAGAACCGGCGGCCCGAAAGCCTGGGCGCTGTCCGGCTTAGGCGGGAAGGTCTGTTCGATGCTGCGGCCGATGATCTTTTCGATGACGTCGGCATCCGAGACATCGGCGACCGGCGCGGTGACGATGTGGCGGCCGTTTCTCAGGATCGTCAGCGTGTCGCAAAAGGCGCGGACTTCGCGCATGCGATGGGTGATGAAGACGATGGTGGTGCCCGCCGTCTTCAGCCTGGCGATGATCGCGCCCAGCCAGTCGACGTCGCGGCCGGCGAGCGTCGAGGTCGGTTCGTCAAGCAAAAGGATGCGCGGCTTACGGTAGACGGCACGGGCGATTTCGATCTTCTGACGCACCGAAAGCTCAAGTTCACCCACCTCGGCATCGAGATCGACGGAAAAACCGAGATCTTCGATATGGCGACGGACGGCCTTGCGGGCAGCACCGCGGCGGATCAGGCCGGAGACGCCCACGGGGGCGTAAGGCAGCATCATGTTGTCGAGGACGGAGAGGTCGCGCACCAGGGTCATCTCCTGGAATGCAGTCTGCATGCCGAGTGCATGTGCTGCGCGCGGTGCGCCGTAAGCGATCTCCTTGCCGAAGACACGGACATGGCCTTGGCTCGGCCGGACCAGCCCGGACAGCAGCTTCACAAGTGTCGACTTGCCGGCTCCGTTTTCACCGAGCAGGGCATGGACGCTGCCGGGCGCGATCGCAAACGACACGCCGTCCAGCGCGACGGTCGGGCCGAACGCCTTGCTGATGCCGTCGATCTCGATGGCGGGGAGCTCGGAATGTTCTGTCATTGTCCTCGATCGCCGGCTTGGCATGGATTGACGATGCACGGACAACTGTCCGTGCATCGTCACACGCGCCTTGGGAGGCTTAGTTCTCCGGTTGTCCGACGAGGGCAGCATTAAGGCCGACCTCGGGTGTCTGGTCCGAGAAGATCGAGGCAAACCAGCCCGGATTGGAGACCAGCGACGGCTTGAAGGCGTTGCAGCCGGCCTTCATCTCCGCCCATGTGCCTTCGTCGCACAGCTTGATCGTCTCATTGGTGACGACCGGCAGCGGCAGGATGGTGGTTTTCGGCACGTCCTTGCCTTCGATCGCCTCGACGGCAAGCTTCAGCGCCAGCGCACCCGAATAAGGCGGCGAGGCATAGGAAATGCGTTGTGCGCCGGCCGGCGCGTAGGGCGGGGCCGCACCTTCGACTGCGGTGCCCTCCGGCAGCATCTGGATGCGGCCGCCATTGGAGCCCTCACCGGCACAAGGCAGGAGTTCGCTGGTCTTCTTGCCGGCCTCGAGCTGCATCGAGTTGGCGGTGAAGCAGCCGACCTGCATCCACAGCCCGTTGATGTCGTCCCAATTGCGGGTGGCCAGGATTTTCGAAAGCTCGGTGCGGGCGACCGCCTGGCTCCACATGCCGACAGCCTCACCGACGATCTTGATATCAGGATATTTGGCGAAGACTTCCTTGGCGGCTTTTGTCCGCTGATCGTCAACGGATGTTCCCGGGACACCCGTGATGGCGATGATGTTGCCCTTGCCGTTGAGCTTCTTGACCAGCCATTCGGCGGTCACCCTGCCGGCTTCCAGCTGGTCGATGTGGACGTTGTAGGCGCAAGGCTCGGTGATCTCGGCGTCGTAGGCAAAGACCTTCACGCCCTTGTCGCAGGCATTCTTGACGACCTGGTTGAGCGCGGTCGGCGAGATCGGATATACGACGATGGCCTCGGCGCCGCTTTGCACCATCGCGTTGATCTGCTGAATCTGGCGTTGCGCGTTGGGGCCAGCGACCTGGACCTGCAGGTCGACCTTGTCGGCCAGGCTCTTGTGGGCGGCCATGGCCTTGACCATGTTGGCCGCCTCCGCCTGCCAATCATTGCCGATGTAGCTCATGCTGAGAAAGATCTTGTGCTTCTCGGCTGCCTGCGCGGCGGACAGGCCGAAGGCGCATGCAGCCATCCCAGCCAGCAGCGCGAGCCGCCGGACTTTCGATCCGATACCCATGTGAAACTCCTCCCAAACAGAACGACCGAATGCCTCCCAAGGGCACAAAACGTAACCCTTGCCATTCGATGCCAGCGACCGTAACATGGTTTGATCAAATATCAATGATGAAATCGTTTATATCAAAACGGGCTATGTCGGCCGCTTGACGTGGCACCACGAACCTTGCATTCCCAGACAAGCAATAGTGTCGCCCTTGGGCGGGAAGGTTGACCGGAGATGGCTGGATCGGCGTTCAGGAAGCCTGGTGTCGAGATCATTCCACTGTCCAAGGAAACTCTGCAGGACCGGGTCTACAATCAGGTCACCGAACTGATCCTCGACGGCAGCATCGTACCGGGCGAGATGGTCACGGTTCAGAGCCTCGCCGACGCCTTTGGCGTCAGCCCGATGCCGGTCAGGGAAGCGCTGCGGCGCCTGACGGCAGCCAACGCGCTCACTGTGGTATCCGGACGCTCCATTGGTATTCCGGCGCTCAGCCGCGAGCGGCTCACCGATTTGCGCAATGTACGTTTTGAGATAGAGGCCATCGCCGCCGGCTGGGCCTCACAGAACCGGAGTGATGCGGATCTTGCGATTTTCGCGCGCGATCTGGACTCGCTGGAACGCGCGAATGGCGCGGACGACGTAAAGGCCTATCTCAGAGCGAATTACACCTTCCACTTCGCAATCTACCGAGCAGCGGGATCCGAAACCCTGCTCAAGATCATCAAGGATCTATGGCTGCAGATCAGCCCCTATTTCAATATGCTGCATGGGTCCTACTCGACCGCGAACACATACCATCAACAGATGTTTGCGGCCCTGCGCGACCGGGACGAGCAGGCAGTTCAGGCGGCGGTTCGCGGCGATATCGATGCGGCTTTCGACATGCTGGTCGATCTTTTGAAGTAGCGCCCGGCCCGGCCTCCGACCCCTATCACATGCCTCCTATTTCTGGGGATGGCAGAGCAGCACTCATGCGCACTCAGCGGGCAAGCGCGCTGGAGCTTGCCGGCGGCAGCCGATGACGCGGCGAACGCACGCATGGTCATTATCGGATTGCCAAAATCTGGTAGCGTGATTATACCAGTTGATAAGTTGGCGACGGGCAGTACCGTCGGGCTGAGATCAGGAGTAGTGACCAGATGACAACGATTGCGCTGTTCGGGGCTGGCGGGAAAATGGGCTACCGCCTGTCGACCAATTTCCGCGGATCGCCCTATACGATACGGCATGTCGAGGTCAGCGATGCCGGCCGCGAACGGCTGAAGACCGGACTGGGTTTCGATACGGTCAGCGCCGACGAGGCGCTCAAGGGCGCCGATGTGGTGATCCTGGCCGTCCCAGACACGCATATCGGCAAGGTGGCGACCAGCATCGAGAGCAAGCTGGCGCCAGGCACGATGGTGGTGGTGCTCGACGCGGCGGCACCCTTTGCCGGCCATCTGCCGAAGCGGCCGGACCTCACCTATTTCGTTACCCACCCCTGCCATCCGCCGATCTTCAATGACGAGACCGACATGGCCGCCAAGAAGGACTATTTCGGCGGCGTCAAGGCCAAGCAACATATGGTCAGCGCCCTGATGCAGGGGCCGGAAGAGGATTACGCCAAGGGCGAGGCGATTGCGAAAATCATCTGGGCGCCGGTCATGCGCTCGCACCGCGTCACCGTCGACCAGATGGCGCTCCTCGAGCCTGGCCTTTCAGAGACGGTGTGCGCCTCGTTGCTGGTCGTCATGAAGGAAGCCGTCGACGAGGTCGTGGCGCGCGGCGTCGACCAGCAGGCGGCACTCGACTTCCTGCTCGGCCATATGAACGTGCTCGGTGCCGTCATTTTCGGCGAGACCAAGGGCGTTTTCTCGGACGCCTGCAACAAGGCGATCGAGTTCGGCAAGCCGGTGCTGATGCGTGACGACTGGAAGCGCGTGTTCGAGCCCGAAGAGATCGCCGCCAGCATTCAGCGGATCACCTGAGAGACGACAGGTGCTTGACGCAGCACCTCAAGGGCCCGGCATGCCATTGCCGATCCTCGGTTTTGGTAGCTCATCAGGTACATGTCACCTGAATTTGTGGTTGACTCATCATACCAGTTGGCTTAGCTGTTCATGGCTCGGATCGACAAGGTTTCGCAGGGAGCACGATGCCTGGGCAAGTGGAGGATGGCTGGGGAGCAACGATCCGTCCTGGGTAAGCCGGCAACGGTTTTCGACCCAAGCGATCCGCGGCCCGGGCTGCCTGACGAATTCGGATGCAGACAAAGCCATTGGCCGATCAAGGCAATTTTTCAAACGGGAGGACTTCATGAAACTCACACGCAGAATGACGCTTGCGGCTTTCGCCGGCATGCTGGCGCTTGGCACGGCAGTGCCCGCCTATGCGGCGGATCTCATCGCCATTATCACGCCCTCACACGACAATCCGTTCTTCAAGGCGGAAGCCGTCGGCGCGGAAGCCAAGGCCAAGGAACTCGGCTATGAGGCGCTGGTGCTGGTCCATGACGACGACGCCAACAAGCAGTCCGAGCTGATCGACACCGCGATCGGCCGCGGTGCCAAGGCGATCATCCTCGACAATGCCGGCGCGGACGCCACCGTCGCCGCCGTGCAGAAGGCCAAGGATGCGGGCATTCCGTCCTTCCTGATCGACCGCGAGATCAACGCCACCGGCGTGGCCGTGGCGCAGATCGTCTCCAACAACTACCAGGGCGCCCAGCTCGGCGCGCAGGAATTCGTCAAGCTGATGGGCGAGAAGGGCAATTTCGTCGAACTGGTCGGCAAGGAATCCGACACCAATGCCGGCATTCGTTCCAAGGGTTATCACGACGTCATCGATGACTATCCGGACCTGAAGATGGTTGCCCAGCAGTCGGCCAACTGGAGCCAGACGGAAGCCTATTCCAAGATGGAATCGATCCTGCAGGCCAACCCCGACATCAAGGGCGTGATCTCCGGCAACGATACGATGGCGATGGGCGCCTATGCGGCACTTGCCGCGGCGAACCGCAAGGACGTCATCGTCGTCGGCTTCGACGGATCGAACGACGTACGGGACTCCATCGCGTCGGGCGGTATCAAGGCAACCGTGCTGCAGCCGGCCTTCGCGCAGGCGCAGATGGCGGTCGAGCAGGCCAACGACTTCATCAAGAACAAGAAGTCGCCGGCCAAGGAAAAGCAGTTGATGGACTGCGTTCTGATCAATGGCGACAATGCCGCCAAGCTGGAGACCTTCGCGCTGACGAACTGAGCCAGCGTGATTTCAATAGCGAGGGGCGAACATCGGTTTTCGCCCCTCGCCGCCATTTTCCGTGGGCCGCCCACGATGCTGAACGACAGGCCGCCATGCTGAACACCAAGCCGAACTGGCCGACCCTTACCGTAATGGTCGGCATCAGCCTGACCGCCTGCAAGATCCTGCCTACGAAATCGGAAGCCGGAGACAACGCTCCCGCCTTCAATCCAGACAAGATGGTCGAAGAGACATGGGCGGCAAAGGTCGTGCCCTATCTCCAGCAGAAAGCCGGACCGTTTGCGCAGGTTCACACCCTGGCGACAACCGATCCATCGGCTGCCGGCGCCAAATACGGCAATCCGAACAAGCAGGCGAATTCGCCTTGGACTTTCGCGGTTCGCCTGGAAGGCAAGATCGTCGCGGCCAACACGCAGTCGCGGGCAGCAACCGTCGACGTCGATGTCGACGGCGACGGCAAAGCCGATGCACGAGTGCAGATCGGACCGGCGGTGCGCGGTACCGCGCTGCGCGACAGCCTGGACTTCATCCAGTTCAACGACTTCACCAACCAGATCGACTTCGCCCAGTTCGGCAAGGCGTTCAACGCTTATGCCGACAAGACGGTGCTCTCCAAGCTGCCACGCGATGCGCTGCAAGGCCGCAGCGCCAAGGTGCTCGGCGCCTATACGCTGGGGAGCGGCCAGGACCTGCCGCTGGTGACGCCGGCGGAGGCAGAGATCGGGCCGAAGCCATGAGCGCGACAACTGAGCGCGAAATCATCCTGAAGCTCGAGGACGTCTCCAAGGTCTATTCCGGCACCGTTGCGGTCAAGCGCGCCAATTTCGAGGTGCGCAAGGGCGCGGTCAACGTGCTGGTCGGTGAAAACGGCGCCGGCAAGTCGACGCTGATGAAGATCATCGCCGGTGTCGAACGGCCGACCGCCGGCCGCATCCTGCTGGAAGGTAAAGAGGTTTCCTTCTCCTCGTCCGCGGACGCGGTGAACCGCGGCATCGGCATGGTGTTCCAGGAGCTGAACCTGTTCGGCAATATGAGCGTCGCCGAGAATATTTTCGCCACCCGGGAGATCACCAACCGCTTCGGCAAGATCGACCGCGAGCAACAGGAAAACCGCGCTGCGGAATTTCTGGAACGCCTGCAAGCCGGCATACGGCCAGACATGCTGGTTGAGGATCTGCGCATCGGTCAGCAGCAGCTGGTCGAGATCGCCAAGGCGGTCTCGCTCGACGCGCGCATCCTGATCATGGACGAGCCGACCTCGGCGCTGAGCGCTGCGGAAGTCGAGATCCTGTTCAAGGTGATCGCCGACCTCAAGGCACGCGGCGTGGCGATCGTTTATATCTCGCACCGGCTCGAAGAGCTGATCCGCATCGGCGACTACATCACCGTGCTGCGTGACGGCCGCATCACCGGCCAGGAAGAGATGAAGAACGTCGACACGCAATGGATCGTTCGCCAGATGATCGGCTCCGACGCCAAGGACTTCGCCAAGGCCGACGGCCATCTTCCGGGAGAAGAGATTTTTCGTGCCGAGGAGATCTGCCTGCCCCGCGCCACCGGCGGACTTGCCGTCGACCATGTCTCACTGTCGCTGCGTGCCGGCGAGATCCTCGGCATTTACGGCCTGATGGGCGCCGGGCGCAGCGAGCTGTTCGACTGCATCATGGGCCGTCACGGCCATTCGACGGGCGAGATCTTCATTGGCGGTATAAAGGTCAAGGAGCGCGATACGACGCGGCGCATCCGGCGTGGCCTGGCATTGATCCCCGAAGACCGTCAGCGCGAAGGGCTGGTCTCGATCCTCTCGGTCGCCAGCAATTTGACGCTGGCCAGCCTGTTGCGATTTGCCCGCCTGTTCCATATCCGTGGCGCCGACGAAAGGCAGGCGGTGACGCAGACGGTGCGGGAGCTGGCGATCAAGGTCGCCGACCCGGCGCAGGAGGTGTCGTCGCTGTCGGGTGGCAACCAGCAGAAAGTGGTGATCGGCAAGGCGCTGCTCACCGAACCCAAGGTGCTGCTGATGGACGAGCCCAGCCGAGGCATCGATGTCGGCGCCAAGGCCGACGTCTTCCGCACCATGCGCAAACTGTCCCGCGACGGTTTGGGGATTTTGTTCGCGACCTCGGATCTCGACGAGGTCATGGCGCTGTCCGACCGCATCGCGGTGATGAGCAACGGAAAACTGACCGGCATGTTCGACCGCGCCGAAGCGACGGAGGCGGCACTCGTGGCTGCATCCGCGCTTGGCCACGGACCGGCCCCACGCACGGAGAGCACCGCCCATGACTGACATCCCAGCCAAGGCGGCCGCTCCCTCCACTTCCAGCGGCTCGGTGCTGCTGACCGTGATGAAGCTTCGGACGTTCATCGCGCTGATCGCCGTGCTGATCTTCTTCTCGATCGCGGCGCCGAATTTCCTGTCGACCGCCAATCTGATCCTGATGTCGAAGCACGTGGCGCTGAACGCATTCCTGGCGATGGGCATGACCTTCGTCATCATCACTGGCGGCATCGACCTTTCGGTCGGCTCGATCGTCGGCCTGTGCGGTATGGTGGCCGGCTATCTCGTGCTCAACGGCATCGACCTGCAGATCGGCTACACCATCTATTTCAACGTCTTCGAGATCGCGCTGATCACACTGGCCGTCGGCATATTGATCGGCGCCGTCAACGGATTGCTGATCACCAGGCTGAACGTTGCACCGTTCATCGCCACGCTCGGCGTGCTCTATGTCGCGCGCGGGCTGGCGCTGCTGTCGTCGGATGGCCGCACGTTCCCCAACCTAGTCGGCAAGCCGGAACTGGGAACCACCGGCTTCGGTTTCCTCGGCGCCGGCCGGCTGCTCGGCCTGCCGGTGGCGATCTGGATCCTGATCGTCGTTGCGCTGGGAGCCGCCTATCTCGCCAAATACACGCCGCTCGGCCGCCACATCTTCGCTGTCGGCGGCAATGAACGGGCGTCGCGGATTTCGGGCGTCCGTGTCAACATGGTGAAGATGTTCGTCTATATGTTCTCCGGTTTCTGCGCGGCGATCGTCGGCCTGATCATCTCGTCCGAGCTGATGGCTTCGCATCCGGCGACAGGCGAAAGTTTCGAGCTCAACGCCATTGCGGCGGCGGTGCTCGGCGGTACCTCGATGTCGGGTGGGCGCGGCACGATCGGCGGCACTATCGTCGGCGCGTTCGTCATCGGCATTCTTTCGGACGGGTTGGTGATGATGGGTGTGAGTTCGTTCTGGCAAATGGTCATCAAGGGTCTCGTCATCATCGTTGCCGTCGTCGTCGACCAGGCGCAGCGCCGGCTGCAAAGCCGGGTGACGCTGATGCAGATGGCAAAGGCAGGCTGAGCATGGCGGAGCTGCGGGGAGCGCTGATCGGCTGCGGCTTCTTTGCCGTCAACCAGATGCATGCCTGGCGCGACATAGCGGGCGCCTCGATCGTCGCCATCTGCGACCGTGACCCGGAACGGTTGCGGATCGTCGACGACCAATTCGGCATTGCGAAGCGCTATACCGATGCGGCGGAACTTTTTGCCGGCGAAAGCCTCGACTTCGTCGATATCGCCACCACCGCGCCCAGCCATCGTCCGCTGGTCGAAATGGCGGCCGCCCACGGCGTTCCGGTGATCTGCCAAAAGCCGTTCGCGCCGACGCTGGCCGACGCCAAGGCCATGGTCCGGGCATGCGCGCAAGCAGGCGTGCCGCTGATGGTGCATGAGAATTTTCGCTGGCAGTCGCCGATCCAAGCGGTGCGCGCCGTGCTCGACAGCGGCGAGATCGGCACGTCTTTCTTCGGGCGCATCTCCTTCCGCTCCGCCTATGACGTGTTTTCCGGCCAACCCTATCTGGCGACCGGAAAGCGTTTCATCATCGAGGATCTCGGCATCCATGTCCTCGACATCGCCCGTTTCCTGCTCGGCGACGTCTCGACCATCACGACGCGAACCGCCCGCATCAATCCTAGTATCGCGGGCGAGGATGTGGCGACCATGCTGATGGACCACAAGAGCGGCGCGACCTCCGTGGTCGATTGCAGCTACGCAACGAAGCTCGCCACGGAGCCGTTTCCCGAAACGCTGATCGAGATCGATGGCAGCGACGGCACGATCCGCCTGGCGCAGGGATACCGGCTGACCGTCACCGGCAAGAACGGCACGGTCGTCACCGACGTCTCGCCGCCGCTGCTGCCATGGGCGTCGCGTCCTTGGCACAACATCCAGGAAAGCGTTGTCGCCATCCAGCAGCACTGGGTAGACTGCCTGGCAAAGGGGATCGAACCGGCGACCTCGGGAGCGGACAATCTCAAAACGTTCGCGCTGGTCGAGGCGGCTTACGCCGGTGCCGCGAGCCGGCAACCGGTGCAACTCGACGCCTTGCTGAAATGACCGACGACGCCTTCCTGCTCTACGGCACGCGTACGGTCGAAGCCGAGCCGGTCAGGCTGCGCGCGGGCGCGCTTAGCGCCGACTTCGTCAACGGCAACCTGCGCACCATCCGCCATGGCGGCACCGAAGTGCTGCGCGCCGTCGCCTATATCGTGCGTGACCGCGACTGGGGCACCTATGAGCCAAATTTGATGGACCTGATCATCGACCAGGCTGCCGACGCTTTTTCGGTCAGCTATTCGGCAAGCTGCCTGGCCCCCGATGGAACCCGGCTCGGCTTCCGCGCCACCATCAAAGGCTCCGCCGATGGCCGTCTGGTCTTCGAGGTCAGCGCCCTTCCCGAGAGCGATTTCGAAACCAACCGCTGCGGCTTCTGCATCCTTCACCCGATCGCCGACCTCGCCGGCAGCCCGGTCAAGGTCGAGCATACGGACGGCAGCGTGGAGGCGACAAAGCTTCCCGAACTGATAGACCCCTGGCAGCCTTTCAAGGATATCCGCGCCATCACCCATCAGGTTCGGCCTGGCGTCACCGCCGAATGCCGGATGGAAGGCGATACTTTCGAAATGGAGGACCAGCGCAACTGGTCGGACGCCTCCTACAAGACCTATGTGCGACCGCTGGCGCTGCCCTGGCCCTATGTGCTGCCTGCCGGCCAAACCCTGCGCCAGACGATCAGCCTGCGCATCGCAGGTGAAGGCAAAGCGCCGGCTGCCGCCGTGGCCAGCGAACCGGTCCGCGTCGAACTCGGCGAAGCAGGGCCAACGCTGCCGGATGTCGGCGTGGTCATCTCTCCCGAAGATGTCGAGACGGCACTGGCGAACCTCTCCACGCTGACGACACTCGGCCCACAACAGCTGCTGTTTCACTACGATCCGAC
This sequence comes from Mesorhizobium sp. M7A.F.Ca.MR.176.00.0.0, assembly GCF_004023165.1. Classification (NCBI taxonomy): domain Bacteria; kingdom Pseudomonadati; phylum Pseudomonadota; class Alphaproteobacteria; order Hyphomicrobiales; family Phyllobacteriaceae; genus Mesorhizobium; species Mesorhizobium sp. M7A.F.Ca.MR.176.00.0.0. The sequence goes on from NZ_RZTC01000001.1 coordinate 36,985, forward strand.
GCGCGGCCACGGGCTCGACGCCTTGCGCGCTTTCGCCCGGCTCGCAAATGCCCACGCTGCCGCAACGACCCTCGAATGCGTCGTTGTGTGCGCCGGCGATCTTGACGCCGAGATGTCAGGTGTCGCCGACCTGGTGCGCCAGGCCGGGCTAAAACTCTCGGCCATTGCCGTGTCGCCTT